>NZ_JBEZKL010000210.1:0-8302 GCF_040704695.1 Streptomyces sp. NPDC048411 | reverse complement strand
TAACCCCCCCCCCCCACACCTATATCACCCCCACACACACCCGCGGGGGGGGGTTGCCCGGGGGCGTTTTTACCCCGGCCCCCCCCGACCCCGGGGAACAGACGTTCTTGACGGCTGTTCGTAAGGGGATCCCGAGGCGACGCTCAGCCGGGCTTCGGTGTAGAGGACGAAGTTCAGGTAGCCCTTCGTCGGGTCGGTCAGGTTCAGGTCGCGGGCCTCGTAGGTCAACGTGGCGCTCCAATGCGAGGGGTGCGTGGCGGCCAGGGCGCGGCCGCAGGGAACGGTGAGGGGTCAGCCGGCGCGGTGTTCCGGGCGCAGGGTCAGGCCCCGGTACAGGAACTGCTCGGTGTCGTCCGGCCCCAGTCCGAGGGCGCGGGAGACGGTGGCTCCTTCGTCGTCGTGGACGAAGGCGAGCAGGATCTTGCGGCTGGCGGGGTCGGCCATGGTCCGGCGGGCGGCTTCGACGGTGTGGGCGACGCAGCCGGTGGTGCCGTCTTCGACGATGTCCCTGCGGGTGGTGTCGTCCCAGACGTTGAGCTGGAGACGGGCGCCCTCGGCGGAGCAGTCCTCCTTGGAGTCCGCACCGAGCACGCACCGCCCGAGCATCGCGGCGTGGGCGTGCCGCTGGAGGTAGACGGCCTTGCCCAGAAGGCGGTCGACTTCCTTCTCCAGGTTCTCGCGCGCCTTCCTCAGCGCTGACGAGCGAGGTCTTCGGGTCATAGGGCTGCACCCGGATCTTCAGCGCCGACAGGCTGCGGGCGAGGTCGTCGGCGACGCTGAGCAGGCCCACCAGGTTCACGTCGCCGCGATCGCGGGGCGGGGGCAGTTCGTCGGGGTAGCTGTCGAGCAGTTCCAGGGGTTCGTGCAGGTCGGTCAAGGTTCCTCCCGTGCCGGGTGCCAACGCCCCGATTCTCAGTCCGGGCCGCCGGGGCTCGCGGGTGAAGTCGCAGGTCAGCCACGCCCTGGCCGGTTGGCATCCCCTTCAGCGGTCGCGGCCCGCTCCTCTGCTCTGCTCGGGCTGCGCCGTGTGGTGCTGCTGCTGACTGCCCGGGTCGACGGCCGGGGCCTGCTTCGCCTGGTCCGCCTGTTCTTCGACCCTGCGGCCGCGGGCGTCGGACGCGTGGGTGAACGCGGCGAGACGGGCGAGGTTCTGCGGCGAATTCATCCACGTCGCGGGGTCCGTTGTGCGACCCTCCAGGTACTCCTGCGGCATCGCGGCCTGCTGGTGGGCGTGGACGGCAGCGGCCCGCTGCGCCGGAGTAAGGGCGGCGTCCCGGTCCGAGTGATCTGGGAACCGGTGGTACAGCCACACGCAGTGGGAGATGATCTCGACGGGGTACCGGTGCCCCCGGTACGACGGCGACACGGACGACACGAGCAGGCCCCTCCCCGATACGACCTCCACGAAGAACATCTCACGCCAGTCAGCCAACGTGACAACGCCGTTGGGTTGCCTGATCGCTGAATCTTGCGTCAGTGGCGTGTGTAGGGGACCACGAGCACCGCCGAGGCGAAGGCTCGCCGCTTGATCTCCTGCAGGGTCCGGGCAGGCGGCGTGCTGCCGTCGAAGGAGGTGGGCATCGGTTCGTGGAGCGCGTACAGCGTCAGCTGGTACCTGTGGGTGCTGCCGTGGGGTGGGCATGGTCCGTCGTAGGTGGCCTCCCCGAAGTCGTTGAGTGCCTCACGGGCACCTGAGAGAAGGTGGTGGGCACCGATTCCGTGGGCACTTGGAGGGATTCCGAGCTGGAGCCAGTGAATCTTGTGGATATCGAGGTCGACCATGGTCAGGGCGAGTTCCCGTGTTCCGGGCGGCACGTTCACGAAGTTCAGACCTGGCGAGTAATCCCTTGGATCGTCGCAGGTCATGAGCGAGGTGAACGCTCCGGTGCGGTCGAATCCCTGTCCCCGGGTGAGGGTGAGGGGTCCGGCGGGCGCAGTGGTGGTGCGCGTGGTGGCCGTGGAGGACGTGTTTGCGCCGGGGGCGGGCTCTGATGTGCCGGAGCAGGAAGCGCACGCCAGCAGTGCCGCCGTGGCCGCGACGGTTGCCAGGGTCGGGTGTCCTCGCATGCCGCCCACTGTAGAGAGGTGGGTGCGCAAGATGATTCATCCACGCTGGTCCGCCCCCCAGCGGCGTACGTGCGGCAGTCCCCGATCCATGTCGGGGACCGGTCTTACTCGACTCCTTGCGATGGGGGCTGCTGCCCGGCGTCGCGGATGGCACGGGCGGCGTTGATGAGTCCGATGTGGCTGAAGGCTTGGGGGTAGTTACCGAGGGCTTCTCCCGTGGCGGGGTCCGTCTCCTCGGCAAGCAGGCCAACGTCGTTGGCGTGTGCGAGAGTGGCCTGGAACACCTGCCGTGCACGGACGACATGACCGGTCAGGGCGAGAGCGTGGGCGAACCAGAAGGTGCAGAGCAGGAAGGCTCCTTCCGCTTCCTCGATCTCGTCGCCGAGGTAGCGGCGGACTAGGCCGTTGCGGTCGGTGAGCTGGGTGGCGACGGCGAGCACGGTGGACTGGACGCGAGGGTCCTGCGGAGGCAGGAAGCCGACGATGGGCAGCATCAGCGCCGAGGCGTCCAGTTCGTCACTGCCGAAAGCCTGGGTGAAGGCGCCCGAACGGGGGCTCCAGCCTCGCTCTTCGATGGCTTGGCGGACGTTGTCTCGCTCGTGGCGCCAGCGGGGTACGCGTTCGTGGGCCTGGAGGGCGGGGGCCATGGAGATGGCGCGGTCCAGGGCGACCCAGCACATTAGCTTCGAGTGCAGGAAGTGTCTGCTCGGTCCGCGCCTCTCCCAGATGCCCTGGTCGGGCTCGGTCCAGCGGCGGGCGGCTGTGTCGGCCGCCTGGACCAGGAAGGCGCGGGTGAGCGGGTCCAGGCGCTCCCCGGGTGGGAGGCACTCGTGGGCGGCGTCGAGGAGTTCGCCGTAGACGTCGAGTTGGCGTTGACGCCAGGCGTCGTTGCCGATCCGAACGGGGCCGCTGTTGCGCCAGCCGGTCAGGTGGGGCAGGAGCCGCTCGCTCAGATCACGTTCTCCGCCGATGCCGTACATGATCTGCAGGTCGACGCCGCGGTCAAGTTGGGTTGCCGCAGCCCGGGCGAGGAAGCCGAAGAACCGGTTCTTCTCCTTCTCGCAGGCGGCCGTGGCGAGCGCTTGCAGGGTGAAGCTCGCGTCGCGGACCCAGGTGTAGCGGTAGTCCCAGTTGCGCGTCCCGCCCGCTTTCTCGGGCAGGGAGGTGGTGGCCGCGGCGACGATGGCCCCGGTGGGAGCGAAGGTCAGGGCTCGCAGCACGCGTCCGCTGTGGCCCACCTCGTCCTGCCAGGGGCCGACGTAGCCGCGGTGGAGCTTTGACCAGGAGCGCCAGCCTTCGATGGTGTCGGACATGCGGTGCCGGATCCGCCCTGCCCGCCAGCCCACCGACTCCCTTTCCCACGCCGGCCTGACGTGCAGGGCGAACCCGAGGCGGTGCCCCGCCGAGAGCGGGATTCGGCCGTGCGCTGTGGAGCCGCTCACCTGTAGGTCGACGGGGCTCGACAGCAGCAGAACATGGGCGCCCCCGTACGACGCGAGCCCGCCTCGCACGGCTGAGAAGAGCGGGTGGACGAGCCCGAACTCCGGGCGCGGCGCGTAGGCGATCTCGATGTCCACCCGCCCTTCGGTGCAGGTGATCTGCCGCAGCAGCGTTCCGGGGGACGCGGTGCCAAGCGCGTGCCCGCGTTCGCGACGTCCCAGGGCAAGGGCATCCCGCAGGACCGCCGTACCCCCGGTCGTGCGGAAGACCGTCTCCAGAACGAGGGTGTCCTCGATATAACGGCGGCTGATGTCGACCGGGCCGGTGATAGGGCGGATGGACCAGTGGCCAGCATCCTCGTCGAGGAGCCGGGCGAAGATCGCCGGGCTGTCGAACCGGGGCAGGCACAGCCAGTCCACCGAGCCGTCGGAGGTCACCAGCGCGGCCGAGCGGCAGTCGGACAGCAGGGCGTGGTCACCGATCGGCCGCGTACTCATGCGTTACAGCCCGTCTGCCTTGGGCCGGACGCGGCCCGGCTGGGACGACGTGAGCAGTTGCCTGCGCCGCAGGTCTCTTCAGGTGCCTGACGGGTGTCATGGATCCCAGCCTCCCTGAACAGCGGATTCACCTCCAGCCAATCAGCACGATCGGCGCATCGCACATGCCAGTTGCCGGCAGTTGCCCCGACCGGATGGCACGGCCTGGTGCCGCGCCCCGCACTCGGCATCCGGTCGGCGTACGTCGCGTCTCCCCGCTGCGCGTGGCGAGGCGGCCCCGCGTCATCAGCGAAGTCCCGAGACCGAGTCCTGGCGGCCGAGGACAAGGAAGCGTCGGTGGCCGTATCTCCAGTGGTCGGTGACGCTGAGGGCAAGGTCCTCGGCAATCCTGTGGAGCGCTGGTGCTCCCAGACGTGCCCAGGGCGTTGTCACGCTGGCTGACCGGCGTGGGATGATCGTCGTGGAGGTCGTATCGGGGAGGGGACTGCTCGTGTCGTCCGTGTCGCCGTCGCACCGGGGGCACCGGTACCCCGTCGAGATCATCTCCCACTGCGTGTGGCTGTGCCACCGGTTCCCGCTGTCGTTCCGTGAGGTCGAGGAACTGATGCTCGAGCGCGGCGTGGTCGTCTCCTGCGAAACCGTCCGCCGGTGGTGCCGGAAGTTCGGTCAGGCCCACGCCAACGCGCTGCGTCGCCGGCGTCCCCGGCCCGGCGGCACATGGCACCTGGACGAGGTCTTCATCAAGATCAACGGTGAGCTGCAGTACCTGTGGCGCGCGGTGGACCAGGACGGCAACGTGCTGGACATCCTGGTGCAGAACAGACGCGACAAGGCCGCGGCCAGGCGTTTCTTCCGCAAGCTCCTCAAGAAGACCCGCTCGGTGCCGCGGGTGGTGGTCACGCACAAGCTCCGCAGCTACGGGGCCGCCCACCGCGAGGTGATGCCCTCCGTGGAGCACCGCTGCCACAAGGGGCTGAACAACCGGGCCGAGAACTCCCACCAGCCGACCCGGCAACGAGAACGCGCCATGAAGGGCCTCCGCAGCGCCGGCGGAGCCCAACGGTTCCTGGCCGCGCTCAGCGGCATCTCACCCCACTTCCGACCCCGACGCCACCTGATGACCGCCACCGACCACCGCGCCGAAATGACCGTCCGCATCGCGATCTGGGAGCAGACCACCGGCACCGCCGGCCTGCCCGCCACGGCCTGAGCGCGGAGCCGGAACCCGGCCCCAGCACACCCCGACGCCCCACCAAGCGCCAACACCCTCAACAACGTGACAACGCCCGCCTGACGCATCCGGACGTCAGGGGCTCACCGCGGCGCGCCGAGCACGGCGTCTGGCCGGCACACGTCGCATGCCTGGGTCCCGTCGGCGAGAGCGGCGAGGGCCTCCTCCCGGCTGATTGCCCGCAGCCGTTTTCCGGCGGCGAAACAGTCACCGCGGTGGACCTCGGGCCGCAGAGTGCCGATAGCGATGTCGTCGATACCCCAGTCCGGGGTACTCGGGCGCCGCTCCCTGCCACGCCGCTCCGCGGTCCGCGGCTTCTCCTGCTCGCGCTGCTCCCGCGCCCGCTGCTCCCCTGCCGATGCCCCTGCCGCTCCTGGGCCTCAATCTCCCGGATCCGGCCGCGGGTCTGGCGCAGCTGCCAATCCAGCCACTCCTCAAGAGCCCGGAGCTTGTCGAGGCGGGATATCGCCCCGGGGTCGGGCACGACTACGGCGCCTTGTCCACGGTCTCGTGGACGTGCTTGAGAGCCATTCTGGCGTCCACCACCCCGCTGTCGAGGGTCGCCCAGTACGGGTGGGTGGCCACCTGGATGCTCAGCCGGCGCAGCTTGTCCTCGGCCCCACGGCTGGGTCAGCCCGGCTTGACCGCCAGCGTCGCAAAATAGTTCGACATGTATTGAGCGGATGCGTTGGATTGGTGCGGCGCTTCCGCGAAGCCGGTGAGGACGAACCCCGCGGCGAGTTGCCCGCCAATCTGGTCGGTGAGGGTGTGGCTGTATTCAAGAGCGGCATCCGCACCGAACTTCGTGGCACGTTCCTCGGCGGAGTACTGCGTGACATCGCTGTAGGGCAGCTTGTGCACGACGATCAGCTCGCCGCGCTCGTCGAGCGCCTCGTGGTCGAACAAGTACACATCAGGGTTGAGGAAGCCCACGAGCAGAGTTCCGCCCGGTCGCAGGACGCGGAAGCACTCACGCCACACCGCCGCCAAGTCTGGTACGAATAGGTTAGAGACCGGATGGAATACGACGTCGAATGTTGCGTCGCCGAAGGCGCTGAGGTCGCGCATGTCGCCTAGGACGGTGCGCAGCTCGAGTCCGTCGCGCGCCGCCACCATCTGGTCCTGGCCGAGCTGGCGGGGTGAGTTGTCGAATACGGTGACCCGCGCCCCTGCGGCGGCGAGGATCGGACCCTGCTGGCCACCGCCGGAGGCCAGGCACAACACGTCCTTGCCGGTCAGGTCCGTCGGCAGCCAGGAGCGGTCGACTGGCTCACGCCCGATGAGAACAATCGACCAGTCGCCCATGCGGGCGCGCTCGACATCCTCAGCACTCACCGGCCTCGACCACTCGTTGCCCTCTTGGACATACTTGTCCCAGGCTGCCCGATTGTGGGCAACCGGGTCGACAACAATGTCCTGCACGTTTAACTCCCTGCTACAGCCAAGCGGACACCTGCGGTACTGACAGTTCGGTGCCGCTAGCCAACACGATTGCAGGGTGAGGGCTCAACCATTTTAGCGGGCATCGAGGTGTCCACGGGCTCGACGGGTGGTCGCGCAGCGGGTGCGTAAGCGCTGGTTGCCGGGGTTGTGGAAGCCGTAGGCGTCGCGGGCGATTGTCTTGATGACCCTGCTGCTCCCGAAAACCTCATCCGCCCAGTTCAGGCGGCATGTTGGTACTCGTGGAGGATGCCGCCGAGTCGTTCGCGTTTTCGTATGTCGAGGCGGGTGATCTGCTCCGGATCGGTGATCGGGACCGGCAGCGCGTGCAGAGGGCGGGCGTTGGCGATGCCCTGATGCGGCCGGTGGGAGTTGTAGAACTCTTCGAACTCGCGTAGGGCGTGGAGCAGGTGCCGCTGGTTCCAGATCAAGGTGCGGTCCAGCAGCTCACGCCGGCAGGTCTGCACCCATCTTTCCGTGATCGAGTTCATGCGCGGCATCCGTACGGCGCTGAGCACGACCTCGATCCCCGCGTCCTTGAGGACGGTGTCAAACAGGGCGGGGAACTTCCCGTCGCGGTCACGGATCAGGAACCTTGCCCGGCATTCGGCGTCTTCGAGGTCCATGACGAGGTTCTTCGCGACTTGCGTCACCCACGCGGCGGTCGGGTGCGCGGTGGCGCCCAGGATCCTGATCCGCCGGCTGGCGTGCTCGATCACCGCGAACACATACAGCCGTGCCCCGGACAGCGTGACCGTCTCCAGGAAGTCGCACGCCAACAGGGCGTCGGCCTGCGAGCGCAGGAAGTCCGACCACGTGCTGGAGGCCCGTTCGGGCGCCGGATCAATCCCGGCCTCCTTGAGGATTTCCCAGACGGTGGAGGCGGCCACCTTGATCCCGAGAACGAGAAGTTCACCGTGGATGCGGCGATACCCCCAGCCGGGATTCTCTTGGGCGAGCCGCAGGACCAGGGCGCGGATGCAGCGCACGGTCCGCGGCCGTCCCGAGCGCTTCGGCCGGGACCGGGCCGCATGGCGGCGTGCGACCAGATCGCGGTGCCAGCGCAGCACCGTGTCCGGACGCACCAGCAGCCGCACCCTGCGCAGCACCTCGACCGGCATCCGATGCAGCAACGCCGCCAAGAACGCGCGATCGCTCGGGGTGAACCGTACCCTCTCGCCACCGAGTTGGCGCTCCAGCACCGTGATCTGATGGCGCAAGGCGAGGATCTCCGCGTCCTTGTCCCGATCGCTCATCGGCAGCAGACGCAGCATCGCGAACGCGTTCGTCACGGTCAGGTAAGCCAATCGCCCCAGCACGACCGGCAATCATGCCGGGGCGGTCACCAGCCGCGCGAGAGGACCAATTCGAGCCCCCGGGCCCCAGACCCCGCACACCCCGCACACCAAGCTCCCACCAGGGCGGATAAGGTTTTCGGCAAGGGCCCAGTCACACTCTTGCCACCGCAAGCCGTGATAGCACCGTGTGACTGTGGGACGTAGCCGCAGGCAAGACCGTCGTGATCCTCACTGTGAAGTTCCCCCTGGGGCCTGGACAGCGGGTTTTTAGGCTGCGGGGGTGAGGTCCTGCCTGAGCAAGATCCTCGTTTCGAGCGGGGTGACGTACC
>NZ_JBEZKL010000209.1:0-8316 GCF_040704695.1 Streptomyces sp. NPDC048411 | reverse complement strand
CAAGGTCACCACCTATGGCTACGACACGGCCGGGAACCGAACGTCGGTGACCACGCCGCTGGGTGAGAAGGCGACGTTCACGTACGACAAGGCGGCCGGAAGCCCTCGTACTGGACCGTACTTGGGCTTCCGGCCGGTGCGGCGAGAGGGCGTGCCGGGCGTCGCGACGGGGCGAACGTTGCCTGCCGCGGCACTAGATCTCGTAGACCGCGCCCGGAACCGCCAGCTCCGCCGGTCCGTGGTAGATCGTGCGGGCGTCGGCCAGGTTGCGGTCCGCGTCCGTCCACGGCGGGATGTGAGTGAGGACGAGCCGTCCCACCTTCGCGCGTGCGGCGGTCTCGCCTGCTTCGCGGCCGTTGAGGTGGAGGTCCGGGATGTCTTCCTTGCCGTAGACGAACGATGCTTCGCAGAGGAACAGATCGGCGCCCTCGGCGAGTTCGTCCAGTGCCTCGCAGACGCCGGTGTCGCCGGAGTACGTGAGGGTGCGACCGCCGTGCTCGATGCGGATACCGAAGGCGTCGACGGGGTGGCAGACCTTCTCCGTACGGACCGAGAAGGGGCCGATGTCGAACGAGCCGGGCTTCAGCGTGTGGAAGTCGAAGACCTCGCCCATGGACCGGTCGGACGGGGTGTCGGCGTGGGCGGTGGTCAGTCGCTGTTCGGTGCCGTCGGGGCCGTAGACCGGGATGGACGCGGGACGTCCGCCGTCGTGCCGGTAGTAGCGGACGACGAAGTACGCGCACATGTCAATGCAGTGATCGACATGGAGATGGCTGAGGAAGATGGCGTCGAGGTCATAGAGACCGACGTGGCGCTGCAACTCGCCGAGGGCGCCGTTGCCCATGTCGAGGAGCAGCCTGAAGCCGTCGGCCTCTACGAGGTAGCTCGAACATGCCGAACCCGTGGACGGGAACGAGCCGGAGCAGCCGACGACGGTGAGCTTCATGGAGCGTGAACCTCCGAGACGTGGGAACGGGGAGGGTTCGTGCGATTTGTTGAGCGTAAGGCGCGGAACACCTGGTCGCTCCTCTGGGGCCTGCCGTTGTGGGCGAACTCACCTGCTCTGTCACCGGTTCGATGGAAGCGGGCGCGGAAGGAGGGTGCGGAGGGCGGGCGCGGAGGGAGGGTGCGGGGAGCGGGCCGGCAGGGGCGCCGGTACCGTCGGGGCATGGACATGTCCTGGTGGCCTGCTCTGGCCGTGGTCGTACTGCTCGCTCTCATTGCCGCGATTGCCGACGGGCGGGGGCGGCTCGGGCGGGGGCGTCAGCGCCCTGGTGGGCGTTCTGCGCAACAGACGCGTCCGCCGGGCAGGCGGGAAGGGCCGCGGGGCGGGCCGGAGCGGGATCCGCGACCGGGTGAGATCTGGTGGGCGGAGGTTCCGTACGAGGACGGGCCTGGGGCGAAGGACCGGCCCTGTCTGGTGCTGTCGGTGCGGGGCGGTGCGGCGCTCGTCGCGAAGATCACCAGCAAGCATCACGAGGAGCGGCCCGGGGTGATCGCGCTGCCGCCGGGTTCGGTGGGGGATGCGCAGGGGCGCGCGAGTTTCCTGGAGACGGACGAGCTGCGGGATGTGGCGGTGCGGGGGTTCCGGCGGCGGGTGGGGACGGTGGACCCGGCGGTGTGGGAGCGGGTGCGCGGGATCGGCTGACGGGGTCGAAAAAAAGTCCTCGGCCGCCGGACGGGCTGGAATTCCAGCGGGTCCGGCGGCCGAGGGCGGGACGGCGTACAGCGATGTGGGGTTACGCCCAGAGCTGGCCGTGCAGCGTTTTGATGGCCGCTTCCGTCGTGGGGGCCGTGTAGACGCCCGTCGACAGGTACTTCCAGCCGCCGTCGGCGACGATGAAGACGATGTCGGCCGGCTCCCCCGCCTTGACCGCCTTGGTGCCGACTCCGATCGCCGCGTGGAGTGCGGCGCCGGTGGAGACGCCGGCGAAGATGCCCTCCTGCTGGAGGAGTTCGCGGGTGCGGGTGACGGCGTCTGCGGAGCCGACGGAGAAGCGGGTGGTGAGGACCGAGGCGTCGTAGAGCTCGGGGACGAAGCCTTCGTCGAGGTTGCGGAGCCCGTAGACGAGGTCGTCGTAGCGCGGCTCGGCGGCGACGATCTTGATGTCGGGCTTCTGTTCGCGCAGGTATCGGCCCACACCCATGAGCGTGCCCGTGGTGCCGAGGCCCGCTACGAAGTGGGTGATGGAGGGCAGGTCGGCGAAGATTTCGGGACCGGTGGTGGCGTAGTGGGCGCCCGCGTTGTCCGGGTTGCCGTACTGGTAGAGCATCACCCAGTCCGGGTGTTCGGCGGCCAGTTCCTTGGCGACGCGGACGGCTGTGTTGGAGCCGCCGGCCGCCGGGGAGGAGATGATCTCGGCGCCCCACATGGCGAGCAGGTCGCGCCGTTCCTGCGAGGTGTTCTCCGGCATGACGCAGACGATGCGGTAGCCCTTGAGCTTGGCCGCCATGGCGAGCGAGATGCCGGTGTTGCCGCTGGTGGGCTCCAGGATGGTGCAGCCGGGGGTCAACCGGCCGTCCTTCTCGGCCTGTTCGACCATGTGGAGCGCGGGGCGGTCCTTGATCGAGCCGGTGGGGTTGCGGTCCTCCAGCTTGGCCCAGATGCGGACGTCGTCCGACGGTGACAGCCGCGGCAGGCGGACGAGCGGGGTGTTGCCCACCGCGGCGAGCGGGCTGTCGTACCGCATCAGTTCATGCCCGCCCGTCGCCCGACCGCCACCCCGGCCGGACGGGGCTTCGCCCCGGCTGCTCCTCCGGCGACGGCCGGAAGGATGGTGACGCTGTCGCCGTCGCTGAGCTTGGTGGAGATTCCGTCGAGGAAGCGGACGTCCTCGTCGTTGAGGTAGACGTTCACGAAGCGACGGAGCTGGTCGCCGTCGACGATGCGTTCACGGATGCCGTTGTAGCGGCTGTCGAGGTCCGTGAAGAGGTCGGCGAGGGTCTCTCCGGTGCCGTCGACGGCCTTGGCGCCGTCGGTGTAGGTGCGGAGGATGGTCGGGATGCGGACCTCGATGGCCATGGCGTGGGCTCCTGTCGAAAGCGGAGTGGTGGCGCGCGGCTCTGCCCCCGCGCAGGGGTGGTGTGTCCGGACGGTGCTCGGGGCCGCGGCCCGGCTCAGGCCTTGCGGCCGGCGGGCAGGCGGCTCGTACAGATCGCGCTGGAGAGCCTGCACAGGTCGACGTGCAGGCGCGCGACGAGCAGCATGCCCGGCGTCTTGTCGCTCACGTCATGGGGAACCATGGGCTCATCGTATCGATTCCCGGTCCGGACTCCGGCATGTGATCTCATCTGATGGATGGCGAGTGTTCGCCTGGTGGACGGTCGGGGGCGGGGCGGGGAGCCGCGGCGGGCCGGGGACGGGAATTCGCCCCGGCCCGCTGGAGGTCAGGCGGGTTCGTACGCCTCGACGACCTTGACGTCCTCCTCGGTGATCACGCCGTCCACGATGCGGTACGAGCGGAACTGGAAGGGGCCCGCGTCGTCGGCGTCGGCGGTGGAGACGAGCACGTAGTGGGCGCCGGGCTCATTGGCGTACGTGATGTCGGTGCGCGAGGGGTACGCCTCGGTCGCCGTGTGCGAGTGGTAGACGATCACCGGCTCCTCGTCGCGGTCGTCCATCTCGCGGTAGAGCTTCAGCAGGTCCGCGGAGTCGAACTCGTAGAACGTGGGCGAGCGGGCGGCGTTGAGCATGGGGATGAAGCGTTCGGCGCGGCCGGTTCCGGCCGGGCCCGCGACCACGCCGCACGCCTCGTCGGGGTGGTCCGCGCGGGAGTGCGCGACGATCTGGTCGTACAGCTCCTGGGTGATGGTCAGCATGGCGCCAGGATAAGCAGACGGCCCCCGCGTACCGAGGAGTGGTACGCGGGAGTCCGTATGCCGGACGGCGGTCGGGTCAGCGCTTGGCGAAGGCCGTGCTCTGGGGGTTACGGGCCTTGAGGACCAGGTACGAGACGCCGAGGATCAGGGCCCAGAGCGGGGCGCAGTACAGCGAGATCCTGGCGTCCTTGTCGATGCCCATCATCACGATCACCATGCCGATGAAGGCGAGGGCGAAGACGCTGGTGTACGGGGCGCCGGGGGCCCGGAAGGCGGACTGCGGGAGCACTCCGCGGTCGGCCAGGCGGCGGTAGCGGATCTGGCATACGAGGATCATGATCCAGGCCCACATGCCGGAGATGGTGGCGAAGGAGACGACGTAGGTGAAGGCGTCTCCGGGCCACTGGTAGTTGATCCAGACGCCGACGAGCATGAGGGCGGCGGAGAAGGTGGTGCCGACGAGCGGGGTGCCGCTCTTGGTCAGCCGGGTGAAGAACGTCGGGCCCTGTCCGTTGAGCGCGAGGTCGCGCAGCATGCGGCCGGTGGAGTACATGCCGGAGTTGCAGGAGGAGAGGGCCGCGGTCAGGACGACGAAGTTGACGATGCCTGCGCCGATGCCCAGACCCATCTTCTGGAAGGCGGCGACGAACGGCGAGATGCCGGGCTGGAATTCCGTCCACGGGACGACGGCGAGGATCATGATGAGGGCGCCGACGTAGAAGACGGCGATGCGCCACGGCACGGTGTTGATGGCCTTGGGCAGGACGGTCTTCGGGTCCTTGGACTCACCTGCGGTGACGCCGACGAGTTCGACGGCGAGGAAGGCGAACATCACGATCTGCAGGGTCATCAAGGTGCCCTTGATGCCGTGCGGGAAGAAGCCGCCGTCGGCCCACAGGTGGGTGACGGACGCGGTGTCGCCGGCGTCGGAGAAGCCGAGGGTGAGAATTCCGGCACAGATGAGGATCATGCCGACGATGGCGGTGACCTTGACCATCGAGAACCAGAATTCGAGTTCCCCGAAGAGCTTCACGGAGATCAGGTTCACGCCGTACAGGATGATCGTGAAGATCAGTGCGGACACCCATGGGGGAATGTCGAACCAGAATGTCATGTACTGGGCTGCCGCGGTGACTTCGGTGATTCCGGTGACGACCCAGAACAGCCAGTAGGTCCAGCCGGTGACAAAGCCTGCGAAGGGGCCGACGAATTCGCGGGCGTACTCCGAGAATGAGCCCGAGACCGGGCGGTACATGAGGAGTTCACCCAGGGCCCGCATGATGAAGAAGATCACCAGGCCTGCGATGGCATAGGCCAGGATGAGGCTGGGTCCCGCCTTGGCGATGGCTTTGCCCGCGCCGAGGAAGAGGCCGGTTCCGATGGCCCCGCCGATCGCGATCATCTGGATCTGGCGGGCGCCGAGGGCGCGCTGGTAGCCCTCGCCCGAGGAGGTGGCATCTGCGGCTTCCGCTGCCTGCTGCGGGCCGCCTTTTCCCTTGTCGACCTGCGCCGATGTCATGTGTTGCGCCTTTCTCCACGCTGATCCGCGCCCAACGGCTGCGGATCAGTTCCTGATCCCCCCGGATATGGATGGAGTGCGACCGGCGGTCCGCCGGTGATAGCGCCCCCGGAAACAGGGATGGCGTCCCCGGGTGGTCGTGAAGATTTATCACGGAGCCACCGGTGGCCCATCGGACATTGTGTGGTGGACGCCACAGGAAAAAGCGGACAAGAGTTTCTAGCCGCCACAAAAAAGGCCATTCAGGTGATGGGATCGTTATACGGATTTGAGTGTCCGTTGAGCGAACACCTCGGCCCGGCCCCAAAGGGAGGTAAAACCCGATCAAGGAAAGGCGGGTGAGTCGCGGCGCCCGGTGCGGTGCATCACCACGGGGCGGTCCTGGGGCGCCGGAGCATGCGCACAGCGGAGCCGTACGGGCGTTTCGGCAACGCCGGGAGTGAGGTCTCCCCCGTTGGGGCGACGCCGCGCGCGTGGGCGGCCCCGGCCTTGATCCGCCGGACGTCCCCTACGGCATCAGGGTCTCGACGAGCGTCTCCTGGAGCGCACCCAGCCAGAGGTAGGCCATGACCATCGGCTTGCGCGGGTCGCTGTCGGGCAGCCGGTAGAGCGAGCCCTCACCGCCCTCGTCCTCGTCGGAGACGTCCAGGCGGGTGCCGATGGTGAGGCGGAGGTCGTTGAGGGCGCCGAGCCAGTTGCGGCATTCGTCGGCGCTGAGCGCGAGGACGGCGCCTTCCGCGCCGGACGGGAGCGCGTCGAGGGTGCGTACGACGGTGAGCGCGTCGTCGCGCTTGCGGGTGCGCAGGTCGTTCTCGGTGAAGCGGCGGAACTCGGCGGACGCGGCGCGCAGTTCGCTGTCCTCGTCGCCGTACGCCTCCGGGAAGAGGCGGGCCAGGGCCGGGTCGGTCGGCGGCTCGCTGGGCCCTTCGGCGAACAGAGCGGCGAGCGGGTCCTCACCGTCGGCCGGTTCGTCACCGGGTCCGATCAGTTCCAGCAGTTGGACGGCGAGGGAGCGCAGGATCGCGATCTCCACCTCGTCGAGCGCGACGGCCGCGCCGCCGCCGGGGGTGGCCTCGAAGTGGCCGGCCATGGGTTATCTCCGATGGTGGGTCGTGCGGGGCAGAGGTGGAGGCTAGTTGCGGTCCTGGGTCAGGGTGGCCCAGAGCCCGTAACCGTGCATGGCCTGGACGTCGCGCTCCATCTCCTCGCGGCTGCCGCTGGAGACGACGGCGCGGCCCTTCTGATGGACGTCGAGCATCAGCTTGTGGGCCTTGTCCTTGGAGTAGCCGAAGTAGGCCTGGAAGACATAGGTCACATAGCTCATGAGGTTGACCGGGTCGTTGTGGACCAGCGTCACCCAGGGCACGTCGGGCTCGGGGACGACAAGGTTCTCCTCGGCCGATTCGGGGCGCTCGATCTCTACAGGGGCGACACTCACCTACCCCATGCTGCCACCCGGGAGGGGGCATCGCACAAACGGCTTAGATCTCGTCACTCTGACGAAATAAAGGTAGCATCCGAGCCATGAACTCTGCGGACCTTGGGCGACGGGTCGGTGTGCCGTCGACAGCGCTCTTCACCGACCAGTACGAGCTCACGATGGTGCAGGCGGCACTGAAGGCGGGCACTGCCGACCGGCACTCGGTCTTCGAGGCGTTCACCCGCCGACTGCCCGAGGGGCGGCGCTACGGCGTCGTCGCGGGCATCGGACGCGTCCTGGACGCAGTGGAGAACTTCCACTTCGACGACGAGATGCTCACCTTCCTGCGCGACCGGAACATCGTCGACGGGCCGACGCTGACCTGGCTGGCGGACTACCGCTTCAGCGGCGACGTCTGGGGCTACCCGGAGGGCGAGGTGTACTTCCCGGGCTCGCCGATCCTGCGGGTCGAGGGCTCCTTCGCCGAATGCGTGCTGCTGGAGACGGTGATCCTGTCGATCCTCAATCACGACTCGGCGGTCGCCGCGGCGGCGTCCCGGATGTCGGCGGCGGCGGGCGGGCGCAGGCTGATCGAGATGGGTGCACGGCGCACCCATGAACTGTCCGCGGTGGCGTCGGCGCGGGCCGCGTACATCGGCGGCTTCGACGCGACGTCCGATCTGGCGGCCGGGTTCCGCTACCACATCCCGACGGTCGGGACGAGCGCGCACGCGTTCACGCTGCTGCACGACAGCGAGCGCGACGCGTTCCGGGCGCAGGTCGACTCGCTGGGCCGGAAGACGACGCTGCTGGTCGACACGTACGACGTCGCCGAGGCGGTCCGTTCGGCGGTCGAGTTCGCCGGGACCGGGCTGGGGGCCGTCCGGATCGACTCCGGGGACCTGCTGCTCCTGGCGCACCGGGTGCGGCAGCAGCTGGACGAGCTGGGCGCCACCGAGACGAAGATCGTGGTGACGTCGGACCTGGACGAATACGCGATCGCGTCGCTGGCCGTGGCCCCGGTCGACGCGTACGGCGTGGGCACGCAGCTGGTCACCGGCAGCGGGCAGCCGACCTGCTCCATGGTCTACAAGCTGGTCGCCCGGGCGAGCTCCGCCGATCCCGCGGAACCGCTGCGGCCGGTTGCGAAGAAGTCGCTGGGGGCGAAGTCCTCGATGGGCGGTCGCAAGTGGGCCGCGCGGCGGCTGGACGAGAACGGAGTGGCCGAGGCCGAGGTGGTGGGCACCGGTCCGGTGCCCGACGGGCTGGCCGACCGACAGCTGCTGGTCGAGCTGGTCAGGGGTGGTGAGGTGATCGCGCGCGAGTCGCTGGACACGGCGCGGGAGCGGCATATAGCGGCGCGACGGGGGCTGCCGATGTCGGCGATCCAGCTGTCCAAGGGGGAGCCGGTGATTCCGACGGAATTCGTGTGAACGCGCCTCGGCAGGGAAGGTGACGCAGGCCCTAGTAGGGCTTTGTTAGGTCCTGTGGTGTGGTTCTGGTGTCGGTGCGGATTGGCCGCATATCGAGCAGGCGCCGGTCCAGGTGGCCAGGAGGG
>NZ_JBEZKL010000208.1:0-8453 GCF_040704695.1 Streptomyces sp. NPDC048411 | reverse complement strand
ACGAGCCGGAACTGCTGACTCTGCTCGCCGATGTGCTGGCCATCGACGAGGACGCCGTGTGGGCGGTCGACGTCGCCGACGGCATGGCCACGTTGCTCATCAGCGTGCTGCTCAACCACGGCCAGCAGCTGCTCTACATCCCCGGCCTCGCGGTCAACCGGGTATCGGCCGGCTACCGGGGCACCGGCAAGACCGACGCCAAGGACGCCATCGTCATCGCCGACCAGGCCCGGATGCGCCGCGACCTGGCCGTTCTGCGACCGGACGACGAGCACGCCATCGAGCTGCGGGTCCTCACCAACCGCCGGGCCGACCTGAACGCCGACCGGACCCGCCGGATCAACCGCCTGCGTGGTCAACTCACCAGCATTTTCTCCGCGTTGGAGAGGAGCCTGGATCTGGGCAACGTCGGCCCGCTGGTCCTGCTGACCGGGTACCAGGCCCCGGCCGCCCTGCGCCGCACTGGCCGCAAGCGGCTGGAGACCTGGCTGCGCAACCGCCACGTCCGCGGCGCCGAAGCCCTCGCCACAGCCGCCCTGGAAGCGGCCGAGCGTCAGCACACCGCCGTCCCCGGGGAGAAGATCACCGCGCAGGTGATCCACACCCTGGCGAAGGAGGTGATGGGCCTCAACGAGCAGATCGCGGAGATCGACAAGCTCATTGCGGCCCGGTTTCGCGAGCATGAGCTCGCCGAGGTGATCTCCAGCATGCCCGGCATCGGCTCGCTGCTGGGTGCCGAGTTCCTCGCCGCCACCGCCGGCGACATGAGCCGCTACGGCACTGCCGACCGCCTGGCCAGCCTCGCCGGAGTCGCCCCGGTGCCCCGCGACTCCGGCAACGTCAGCGGCAACCTGCACCGCCCCCGGCGCTACCACCGCGGCCTGCAACGCGTCTTCTACACCTCCGCGCTCATCAGCATCCGCAGCTGCGACGCCTCGCGGCGCTTCTACGAACGCAAGCGCGCCGAAGGCAAACGACACACCCAGGCCGTCCTCGCGCTGGCCCGGCGACGAGTGAACGTCCTGTGGGCCCTGATACGTGACAGAAAGTGCTTCCAACATGAACTCTCGGTCACAGCGGCAGCTTGACAACCTCATTAGGAGGTGAGCGGGAGGTACACCCGGTTGCCCGCGGCCGCGAATTCCGCCGACTTCTTCATCATGCCCTCGGCGATCTCGGCCTCGGTCGCCGAGGGCTCGTCGCCGCCGAACTGCTCCGAGATGCTTCGGCTGATCTTCATCGAGCAGAACTTCGGGCCGCACATCGAGCAGAAGTGGGCCGTCTTCGCCGGCTCGGCCGGCAGCGTCTCGTCGTGGAACTCCCGTGCCGTGTCCGGGTCGAGTGCCAGGTTGAACTGGTCCTCCCAGCGGAACTCGAACCGCGCGTCCGACAGGGCGTCGTCCCAGTCCTGCGCCCCTGGGTGCCCCTTGGCGAGGTCCGCAGCGTGGGCGGCGATCTTGTAGGTGATGACACCCGTCTTCACGTCGTCCCGGTTGGGCAGGCCCAGGTGCTCCTTGGGCGTGACGTAACAGAGCATCGCCGTTCCCCACCAGGCGATCATCGCCGCGCCGATGCCCGAGGTGATGTGGTCGTACGCCGGGGCGATATCGGTGGTCAGCGGGCCGAGCGTGTAGAACGGCGCCTCCTCGCAGATCTCCTGCTGGAGATCGATGTTCTCCTTGATCTTGTGCATCGGGACATGGCCCGGGCCCTCGATCATGGTCTGGACGCCGAACCGCTTGGCGACCGAGTTGAGCTCGCCCAGCGTGCGCAGTTCGGCGAACTGCGCCTCGTCGTTGGCGTCGGCGATCGAGCCGGGGCGCAGTCCGTCGCCCAGCGAGTACGTCACGTCGTACGTCGCGAGGATCTCGCAGAGCTCCTCGAAGTTCTCGTACAGGAACGATTCCTTGTGGTGCGCCAGGCACCACGCGGCCATGATCGACCCGCCGCGGGAGACGATCCCGGTCTTGCGCCGAGCGGTGAGCGGGACATACGGCAGCCGCACGCCGGCGTGGACCGTCATGTAGTCGACGCCCTGCTCGGCCTGCTCGATCACAGTGTCCTTGTAGATCTCCCAGGTCAGCTCCTCCGCCCTGCCGTCGACCTTTTCGAGGGCCTGGTAGAGGGGCACGGTGCCGATCGGCACAGGGGAGTTGCGCAGTACCCACTCGCGGGTGGTGTGAATGTTGCGGCCGGTGGAGAGATCCATGACCGTGTCGGCGCCCCACCGCGTCGCCCAGGTCATCTTCTCGACCTCCTCCTCGATGGAGGAAGTGACCGCGGAGTTGCCGATGTTGGCGTTGACCTTCACCAGGAACCGCTTGCCGATGATCATCGGCTCGGTCTCCGGGTGGTTGACGTTGGCCGGCAGGACCGCCCGGCCGGCCGCGATCTCCTCGCGTACGACCTCGGGTTCGACGTTCTCCCGGATCGCCACGTACTCCATCTCCGGGGTGATCTCGCCCCGGCGGGCGTACGCGAGCTGGGTGACGGGCTGGCCGTCGCGGCTGCGGCGCGGACGGCGCGGACGGCCGGGGAAGACGGCGTCGAGGTTGCGCAGTCCGCCGCGCGGCGAGGTATGCCCCAGCCCGTCGTCCTCGGGGCGGACGGGGCGGCCCACGTACTCCTCGGTGTCGCCGCGAGCAGTGATCCAGTTCTCCCGCAGGGGTGCGAGACCGCGCCGTACGTCGGTTTCGGTGGCGGGGTCGGTGTACGGCCCCGACGTGTCGTACAGCGTCACGTCCGTGCCGTTGGTGAGGTGCACCTTTCGGACCGGCACCTGGAGGTCCGGGCGCGAGCCCTGGACGTATCCCTTGTGCCAGCCGATGGACGTGCCGGCCTCGTCGCTCTGGTTCGAGGCAGGCGTGCGTGCGTCCGATGTGGTCATGAGACCTACTCCCTACGCCGGCATTACCCGGTAACAGGTTCGGCGGTCGGCGCAGCCTGTCCCGTACGGATGTACGGATATCAGCGCCCTCTCAGCCCGGTGCTCCGAGCTCCCGCGTGTGCAAAGGTGCCACCACGCTAGCGCCTGTTCCGGCGTGCTGGACAGAGGGCCTGTTCCTTCTTGCGATGATCGCCCGGTGACGTCCCTTCAGAGCGCCCCCGGATCGCAGGACCATCAGCACGGGCATTCGCACAGCCATGGCCCTGCTGCGCCGGTCTCCACACATCTGCGCAAGGTCATCGCGGCCGTGCTGATCCCGTTCGCCACCGCGGTCGTTGTCGGCCTGGTGGTTCTCTGGCCGGGCGGTGCGCCCGATCACGAGCGCACCGGTGTCGGTTTCGACCGGCAGACCCAGCAGGGCAAGGTGGTGAGCGTCGACATGGTCGACTGCAAGGACGTGAATGCCGCGCAGATGCCGGTCACGGGCGGCACCACGACGCCATCGGGGGACGCGGGCGCCGGTCAGGAATCGGGGCTGTGCGAGAAGGCCACGGTCGAGGTGACGACCGGGCACGACAAGGGGCGCACGTTCGTCGAGATCGTGCAGCCCGACGCCCCTCGGCAGTTGCGCGAGGGTCAGGGCGTGGTTGTGGCGTACGCCCCCGACGCGCCCCATGACCTGCAGTACTCCGTGACGGATGTGAACCGGAAGTTCCCGATGGCGCTGCTGGCCGGGATCTTCGCTCTCGCAGTGGTCGTCGTCGGCAGAATGCGCGGGTTGATGGCGCTGGTCGCGCTCGCGGTGTCGTTCGCCGTACTGACCCTGTTCATCCTCCCCGCGATCCTTCAGGGGTCGAATCCGCTGCTCGTCGCGGTCGTCGGGGCCAGCGCGATCATGCTCATCGCGCTCTACATGTGCCATGGCCTGACCGCACGTACCTCGGTCGCGGTCATCGGCACCCTGATCTCACTGCTGCTGATCGGGCTGCTCGGTTCGCTCTTCATCGGCTGGGCGAGCCTGACGGGGAACACAGACGACAACACCGGTCTGATCCACGGCCTCTACCCCCACATCGACATGAGCGGCCTGCTGCTGGCCGGCGTCATCATCGGTTCGCTCGGTGTGCTCGACGACGTGACGGTCACCCAGACGTCGGCGGTCTGGGAGCTGCACCAGGCGGACCCGACCATGGGTGCACGAAAGCTGTACCGGGCAGGGATCAGGATCGGTCGCGACCATATCGCCTCGGTGGTCAATACGCTGGTGCTCGCCTACGCAGGCGCCGCGCTTCCCCTGCTGCTGCTGTTCTCGATCGCGCAGAGCAGCGTGGGGACGGTGGCCAACAGCGAACTCGTGGCGGAGGAGATCGTCCGGACGCTGGTCGGCTCGATCGGACTGGTCGCCTCGGTGCCGGTGACGACGGCGCTCGCGGCACTGGTCGTCTCCGCGGACCGCACAGGGCTCGGCGCGGAAGCAGGAGCTTCGGCACCCGTACGGGTCGGGAGGGGCCGGCGTCGCAGGGCGAGGCATTGAGCAAATCGACGCGAAGCACATATCACCCGTTCGGCAGATACGGCGTTCGATCGGACGGTAGGCCGTCCGCGCAGTTCTGCCTCAGCCGGCGTTCTGTTCCTTGGCCAGGATCCGGCCCAGCGCCTCTTCCAGGCTGCCCTCGAAGTCACTCAGCGTGCACTCCTGCCCGAGGGGCACGAGCTTGTCCGTGCGGTCGAGAAACGCGACGAGTGGCGCTGTACCGGCCCTGAACAGGGCGCGATCCGTCCCGACCTGCAGCCGGATGTGTACGTCGGAGAGTCCCTCGGGCTCCGTGGGACTGATGTGAACATCGCCGTCGCCGCTGGGGCTGTTGAGGCCGTCCAGCAGCAGCTCACGGCCGAAAGCCCAGGTGACGGGGGCGTCGCCGGGCAGGTGGAAGGTCATCCGGATCGCATACGGATCGCACACCTCGTACCGGAGTTCCACCGGGATACGGAATGAGAGCTCCTCGGAAACGAGAAAGCTCATCATGACCTCAGCTTGAACCGACTCGCGCATCGTCCAACCCCGCAGTAGTTGAATCTGGCCAGGAATGATCCCCCATGGCCCTATTGACGCCATCGTGGTGCACGCGATAGCAGATCACAAGGAGTGATTTTTCAGATACTGATAGAGAACACGAACGAACGCAAGAGGCTTGCCACTTCGCCGCGTAGCCGTTCGACTGCGGGGAGCAATCGATCTTCCTGCTCGAGAGGCATGGAAATCGCCATGGCGGCTGCAGTGAATCCGGCCGTGATCGGGATGGCCGCGCAGACCGTTCCCAGGGCGTACTCCTGTCGTTCGATGACAGGTTCCATCCGCTCCAACGACCTCAAACGCTCAAGAAACGCCGGTCGGTCCCGCATCGAATAGCGGGTGAGAGGCCGCACAGGGTGACGGTCCAGATGGTCCTCACGGGCCTTCTCGTCGAGCTGGCTGAGCAGACACTGACCGAGCGCATGGGCATGTCCGGTCTCCCGGAACGAGGCCCACTCGTCCACCGCTGGAGCCGCGGGGGTGTCGGCGACCGCGATGAGTTCGATCTCACCGTCGCAGTAGACGGCGCAGTAGACCGGCGCACCGATGATGTCGCGCCAGCGGGCCAGCGACTGGGTCATTCTGCTGCGACGATTCTGCAGACAGCCGTCGTCGACGAGCCTCTCTGCGGCAGTGCCGAAGAGGAAAACACCGTTCGCGCGGCGCAGGTAACCCTCATGGGTGAGGGTGCGCAGCAGGTGATAGGCGGTAGGAAGAGGAAGTCCCGCTTCCCGTGCGAGCTGCTTCGCGGGCGCCCCGTCCCGATGGGCGCCCACAGCCTCCAACAGCCTCAACGCCCGCTGAACCGAACCAATCAACGTCGGAACAGCGGTGCTCGATGCCGTGGTCAAAAGTCACCCCCAGGCATGGCGACGGGCGGTCGGCCCGTCCGTGGGGGCCGCCCCCACGGTCCTGCCGCAAACCTGAGGTCCGGAGACCGGACGTATGCACAAACCACTGGGCACAGCGGTGACGGGCAGTTAATTCCCAGGCGGCGGCAGCGGACTGCCACTGTATAGGCCGCATAAGCAGGGGGCGTCGTTTCGTCCTGCGCTTAGCTCAGCTGGGCTAATTGCCCGACTGCTGACCGCCCGCCCCTACCAGTCGCCGCGCGAGGACGAGGAAGACATGAACTTCCGTACGACGAAAACGAGGCCACCGACCAGGATGACGAACACCAGGACCTTGAAGAGCAGACCGATCACGAACCCGATCACGCTGGCGATCAGACCGCCGAACACCACGATCGCGATGACGGGCACTGCGACCCACTTCACCCACCAGGGCATCCCCGCGAATATCTCCCGCACAGCCATCGTCCCTACCTCATTCCTGTGAGTACCTGACTCGATGCTAGAGGCGCGGGGGTCGCCGGCGGGGGCTCCGGAGCCCTTGATCTCCCCTGATCGAACCCCGAGGGACCCCTGAGAGCCAGGCTCAGCTCTCGGGTGGAGAGAAGACCACCATGACCCGCAGATCCTCGGTGATGTGGTGAAACTTGTGGGTGACCCCGGCCGGTACGTACACCACGCTTCCCCTGCCCACCTGCGTGGTCTCCATGCCCACGGTGATCGAGGCACGACCGCTGACGATGAAGTAGACCTCGTCCTGCTGGTGCGGCTTCTGCGGGTCGAGCTCGCCGGCGTCCAGCGCGTACAGGCCGACGGACATGTTCCGCTCCCGCAGGAACTGCAGATACGCGCCGTCGTTGGCGGCACGTTCCGCCTCCAGTTCGTCCAGCCTGAATGCCTTCATGGCCCGTCCGCTCCCTGCTTCTGTTCAGCCGGTGTCCGCCACCGATCGTGTCTGCCACGATCAGACACATGAAGAATTTTGTAGTCAAGACGATCGCCAACACGGGTGCGCTGGCCGTGGCCATCTGGCTGCTGGACGACATCACGCTGTCGGGCGGCAGCACCGGCCGCAAGGTGCTCACCCTGATCCTGGTCGCCCTGCTCTTCGGGCTGGTGAACTTCGTGGTCAAGCCGATCGTGAAGGTGCTCACCCTGCCGCTGTTCATCCTCACACTGGGGCTGATCACCCTCGTGGTGAACGCGCTGATGCTGATGCTGACCTCCTGGCTGGCGGGCCAGTTCAATCTCAGCTTCCATGTCCACGGCTTCTGGACCGCCGTGCTCGGCGGTCTCATCATCTCGATCGTGTCGTGGGCACTGAACGTGGTCCTGCCCGACGAGGACTGATCCGACGCCGCGCAGACCAGAGAGAACAGAGAGAGCAACATGAGCAGCATGGGCGACGGCACCAGGGCGGTACGGGCAGGCCTTCCCGAACCGGAGCAGTACGAACCCACCCTGCCCGGTCCGGTCTTCGCCGCGCACTTCCATCTCTCCGGCGAGCCGACCGGTCCGTACACCTACGGACGGGACACCAACCCGACCTGGACCCATCTGGAACGGGCCATCGGCGAGCTCGAAGCGCCGGGAGAGGCCGTCGAGACCACGGTGTTCGCCTCCGGAATGGCGGCGATATCGGCGGTGCTGCTGTCGCGGGCGCGTACCGGTGACACCGTCGTCCTGCCCGACGACGGCTATCAGGCGCTGCCTCTGGTGCGTGAGCAGCTGGAGGCGTACGGGGTCGAGGTGCGGACCGCGCCGACCGGGAGCGACGGACAGCTTGCGGTGCTGGAAGGGGCCCGGCTGCTGTGGATCGAGACGCCGTCCAATCCGGGACTCGACGTCTGCGACCTGCGGCGAGTCATCGACGCCGCGCACGCGGCCGGCGCTTTGGTGGCCGTGGACAACACGCTCGCCACTCCGCTCGGCCAGCGCCCTCTGGAATGGGGCGCCGACTTCTCCGTGGCCAGTGACACCAAGGGCATGACCGGACACGGTGACATCCTGCTCGGCCATGTGACGTGCCGGGATCCGGAGCTGGCGGCGGGTGTCCGGCGTTGGCGCAAGGTAGCCGGGGCGATCCCCGGCCCGATGGAGGCCTGGCTCGCGCACCGTTCGCTGGCCACGCTGGAGCTGCGCGTCGACCGGCAGTGCGCGACCGCGCTGGCTCTCGCCGAGGCCCTGGGCAAACGGCAGGAGGTGACCGGGCTGCGGTATCCCGGGCTGCCCACCGACCCCTCGTACCCGGTCGCCGCGCGACAGATGCGACGCTTCGGCTCCGTGGTGTCGTTCGTGCTGCCCGACCGCGAGATCGCGGAGCGCTTCCTTGCCGGGCTGCGGCTGGTCGACGACGCCACCAGCTTCGGCGGCGTGCGCTCCACTGCCGAACGCCGGGCGCGCTGGGGCGGCGACGCCGTACCGGAGGGCTTCATCCGATTCTCGGTCGGGGCCGAGAACGCGGACGACCTGATCGCCGACGTGGACCGGGCCCTGGACGAGGCGATGGGCTAGGGCGTGTTTCGAAAGTAGCGCCGTCCGCCCGCAGGGCGGGCCTGGCGGCGTCTGGTGCGTGCGATCGCAAGGCGGAGGGTCGCCCCGATACTGGGCGTATCGGGGCGAGCCCGACAACGCAGCGAGC
>NZ_JBEZKL010000207.1:0-8501 GCF_040704695.1 Streptomyces sp. NPDC048411 | reverse complement strand
CTCCCTGACGACCTGGCCAGATGGGTACGGCCAAAAGTGACGGGGAGGCCCCGAACCATCACTCCGGTGGAGCGGGGGCCCCGCACACTGGCGCCGTACCCGGCGTCCCAGATCGCACGATCACCGTAGCCCGAACAGCCCAGGCCCCCGCAAGCCCGGAAACCGACCATCACACGATCGAGTTAAACCCGCCCTCGTGCGCACTCCCCGGCGAACAGCTGGCAACCCCACGCACCCGCACCGGGCAGGTCACCCCACCCTCCTCACCGTCCCGTTCCACCACGACCTGCCCGCCCGACAGCCGCGACGTATACCGCTCGACCTCCGCCTGCTCCCATCCGTCACCCACGTCCCGGACCACCAGTCCGCCCCCGGTACGCCCAGGAGCCGGAGCCCACACCTCCAGTTCCATCCCCCCGTCCGCGCCCCGCACCGGAATCACCGCACCCGCACGCGCCAGCACCGGTATCCGCGACAACGGCGCATCGATCAGGACCTGCCCCGGCCCCTCGTACACCTCGCCGGTCACCGTGTCGTACCACCGCCCCCGCGGCAGCCGCACCGCCCGCCGGTCCGTGCCCCGCTGCAGCACCGGCGCCACCAGCAGCGCATCGCCGAGCAGAAACGCGTCCTCGCAGTCCCGCAGCGCCCGGTCCCCGGGCGCCCCCCACCACAGCGGCCGCACATACGGCGCACCCGTCAGCCGGGCCAGCTGCGCCAGCGTCACAAAGTACGGACGCAGCCGCTCCCGCTCCTCCAGCGCCGCCCTCGCGTGCTGCAGCACCTCCGGCCCGAACTCCCACGGCTCCCGTCGCCCCGCGTCGATCGCCGAGTGTGTACGGAACAACGGCAGAAAGGCACCCAGCTGGAACCACCGCAGATACAGCTCGGGGGACGGCGACCCGTCGAACCCCCCGACATCAGGACCCGAATACGGCACCCCGCACAGGCCGAGCCCCAGCACCAGCGCCAGCGAGGCGCGCAAGCCCGGCCAGCCCGACTCCACATCACCGGACCAGGTGCCCCCGTACCGCTGCATCCCCGCCCAGCCGGAACGCGAGAACAGGAACGGCCGCTCGTTCGGACGCAGTCGGCGGAGCCCCTCGTACCCGGCCCGCGCCATCGTCAGCCCGTACACATTGTGGGCCTCCCGGTGATCGCCCCCGAGGCCCTCCAGACAGTGCCGCGCCGACCGCGGCAGCGTCGGCTCACCGAATGCCGTGAACGACACCGGCTCGTTCATGTCGTGCCACACCCCGGAGAACCCCTGCGCCAGCCGCTCCCCGTACAGACCACCCCACCACTCCCGTACCCGCGGATCGGTGAAGTCCGGGTACACGCACTCCCCGGGCCACACCTCCCCGCGCACCGCCCGCCCCCGCGCGTCCCGCACGAACGCCCCGGAGCTTCCGACCGCCGAACCGGCATCGAACACCGCGTTCCCCGGCTCCGCCTTCACCGCCGGATCGACGATCGACACCAGCCGCACCCCGTCCTCCTCCCGCAGTTCCTTCGCCAGCCCTGCCATATCGGGGAACCGCTCACGGTCGACGGTGAACACCCGATGGCCGTCGTAATGGTCGATGTCCAGATGCAGCACGGACAGCGGCAGCCCCCGCTCCCGGTACCCGGCGACCACCCGCCGCACCTCCCGCTCACTCCCGAACCCCCACCGGGCGTGCTGCGGACCCAGCGCCCAGGACGGCGGCAGCGCCGGCGCACCGGTCAGAGCCGTCCAGCCCTGAAGCACCCTGGCCGGCGTCCCCGCGACCACCCAGCAGCGCAGCGGCCCCCCGTCCATCCGCACCTCGCACACCCCCGTACGGTCATGCCCGGACCCCGCGCCCTCCTCGCCCTCGCTGAGCGTCACCCGCCCCGCCCAGGTGTTGTCGTGGAACGCCAGATGCGTCCCCGCGTCTGAGACCACCACCTGCACCGGCATCGTCAGATACAGCGGATCGTCACCGGGCCCGAAGCGCCCGCCCGGGTCGGTGTTCCACAGCGCGTACGAACCGTCCCGCAACCGCGGCCCCGCCCCCCGCCCGCCCAGCCCGAAGAACCGGGCGTCCGCCGGCAGTTCGGACCGCTGCACCCACCGGGCGCAACCCCCCGCCACCGGCTCCCACCACCGCGGCGGCAGCTCCCGCCGGAGCACCACACCGCCGGGCGTGCGCAGTTCCACCGCCCCGTGCCGCGACACCACCACGGTCAGCCGCTCCGACACCACCTGCCAGCCGCCGTCCTTGTCCGGCTCCAGCACGGCACGCGGATCCGGCTCCGGCGCCGGACCGGACAGCGCGTACGACGGCAGCGGCTCCGCCCCGTCCCACGCCCAGAACACCGCGCCGCCCGCCGAAACCCGGATACTCAGCTCCGAACGGGCGAACCTGACCACACCACCACCGGGCCCGGGCTCCGCGCCCACCAGCAGACCCGGCACCCTCGCCCGCTCCACACCACGGGGCGGCAGCGCGCGCGCATCCGCGCGCTGCCGACGCCAGGCCGAGCGCACCGTGCGCAGCCCCCGCACCGAACCCACCAACTTCACCGAGCGCACCAGGTCACGACCGTTCATGCAGCTCACCCTGCCACCCGACGAGGCGCCAGCGGGCTCCGTTCAACTTCCGTTCACCCGTGGCTGGACCACATAGCCCGACAGACAACCATGGGCGGGGAACCCTGGTGCGGAAGACGATCACATGGCATCGTCCGTGAAAGCCGCCTCACGCGCACACCCCAGCACGTGTGCGCGCGAACCACGCCCACCCCGCGTACCCGTACAGCCAGGGAGCCGCCCCATGACCTCAGCAGCGAACGAAGCCCCCCTCTGGCAGCCCGACCCCGAGCGCATCGCCGCCGCGGCGGTCACCCGCTTCCAGAGCTGGGCGGCCGAGCGGTACGGAGCACCGGCCGAAGGCGGCTACCCGGAGCTGCATCGCTGGTCCGTCGACGAACTGGACACCTTCTGGCAGGCCGTCGCCGACTGGTTCGACATCCGGTTCTCCACCCCGTACGAGACTGTCATCGGCGACCGCACCATGCCGGGCGCCCAGTGGTTCCCCGGCGCCACCCTCAACTACGCGGAACACGCCCTGCGCACCGCCGAGGACCCTCTCCGCGCCGACGCGCCGGCCCTCCTCCATGTCGACGAGACGCACACCCAGGTCCCCGTCAGCTGGTCCGAACTCCGCCGTCAGGTCGGCTCCCTCGCCGCCGAACTCCGTGCCCTGGGGGTCCGCCCCGGCGACCGCGTCAGCGGCTACCTCCCCAACATTCCGCAGTCGGTCGTCGCACTGCTCGCCACCGCGGCCGTCGGCGGCGTCTGGACCTCGTGCGCCCCGGATTTCGGTGCCCGCAGCGTCCTTGACCGGTTCCAGCAGGTCGAACCCGTCGTGCTCTTCACCGTCGACGGCTACCGCTACGGCGGCAAGGAACACGACCGCTCCGAGACGGTCGCCGAACTGCGCCGCGAACTCCCCACCCTGCGCGCCGTCGTCCACATCCCGCTGCTGGGCACCGCCGCCCCCGAAGGCGCCCTCGAGTGGTCCGCACTCACCTCCGCGGACACCGAACCCGTCTTCGAGCAGGTCCCCTTCGATCATCCGTTGTGGGTGCTGTACTCCTCCGGCACCACCGGGCTCCCCAAGGCGATCGTCCAGTCCCAGGGCGGCATCCTCATCGAGCACTTCAAGCAGCTCGGACTGCACTGCGACCTCGGGCCCGACGACCGCTTCTTCTGGTACACCTCCACCGGCTGGATGATGTGGAACTTCCTCGTCTCCGGCCTGCTCACCGGCACCACAGTCGTGCTGTACGACGGAAGCCCCGGCTACCCGGACGTCAGTGCCCAGTGGCGCGTCGCGGAACAGACCGGCGCGACCCTCTTCGGTACCTCCGCCGCCTACGTCATGGCGTGCCGCAAGGCCGACATCC
This sequence comes from Streptomyces sp. NPDC048411, assembly GCF_040704695.1. Taxonomy (NCBI): domain Bacteria; kingdom Bacillati; phylum Actinomycetota; class Actinomycetes; order Kitasatosporales; family Streptomycetaceae; genus Streptomyces; species Streptomyces sp. NPDC048411. The sequence goes on along the minus strand of NZ_JBEZKL010000207.1, from coordinate 4,568 downwards.
ACCCGGGCCGCGACTTCGACCTCTCACGCATCCAGTGCGTGGCCACCACCGGGTCCCCGCTCCCGCCCGACGGCTTCCGCTGGCTCCACGACGAGGTCGCGGACAACCTCTGGATCGCCTCCGTCAGTGGCGGCACGGACGTCTGCAGCTGCTTCGCCGGCGCGGTCCCCACCCTGCCGGTACACATCGGCGAGCTCCAGGCGCCCTGCCTCGGTACGGACCTCCAGTCCTGGGACCTCGCAGGCAAACCGCTCATCGGCGAGGTCGGCGAACTGGTCGTCACCAACCCGCTGCCCTCCATGCCCATTTACTTCTGGAACGACCCGGACGGCAGCCGCTACCGCGACAGCTACTTCGACATGTACCCAGGCGTCTGGCGCCACGGCGACTGGATCACCCTCACCGACCACGGCTCGGTCATCATCCACGGCCGCTCCGACTCCACCCTCAACCGGCAGGGGGTACGGATGGGGTCCGCCGACATCTACGAAGCGGTCGAACGCCTCCCCGAGATCCGCGAATCCCTGGTCATCGGCATCGAGGAGCCCGACGGGGGGTACTGGATGCCGCTCTTCGTCCACCTTGCCGACGGTTACGCCCTCGACGACGGCCTGCGCGGCCGGATCAAACAAACCATCCGCGACAACCTCTCGCCGCGCCACGTCCCGGACGAGGTCATCGAGGTACCCGGCATTCCGCACACCCTCACCGGCAAGCGCATCGAAGTTCCGGTCAAGCGCGTCCTCCAGGGAACGGAGCTGGCCAAGGCCGTCAACCCCGGCTCGATCGACAACCTCGAACTGCTCCACTTCTACGAGGACCTGGCCCGCAAGCGCCACTGACAGTCCGCACTGTCAGTGCCCGTGATTACTCTGAGTGAGCAATGTTCGACAGCGCACTGGGGGACTCATGGCGCACACCAGGAAGACCAGGAACACCACGTCCATGCGACGCACGCTGCGCCGCGAAGCACCGAGCACCATCGGCCTCCTGGCCGACGAGCAGGACTTCGCGGCCATGCGGCGCTACCGCACCTTCACCTTCGACGACCACACCATCTATCTGCAGCAGGTCGAGGGCCTGCTGAAAATCCTCGCGGCCCAGGGCATGCACACCACGGTCGCCCTCTTCGACCCCGAGGAGTACGCGGAATACTGCGCGGAATCCGGGCTCGCGCCCGATGCCCCGGCCAGCCGCACCCGTTTCACCGCCGAAGTCGCGGCTGCCGGAGCCACCGTCGCCTACACCGGACAACCCATCGACACCCTGATCCCGCTCCTTGTCTCCCGAGCGGTCCGCCAGGCCACCTGGGAGTACGCCACGGTGCTCCTGGCCGACCTCGGTGAATGCGCCGACTGCGGCCAGGACATTGGCCGCGCCGCCTTCGACCGGGCCTCCCACCTCCTGATGCGCACCCTGGAAACGGCGGGCCCGGGCACCCACCACCTCGTCTGCAGCACCCCCACGGAGAACGAGCAGCTGCTCGCCGTCCTCCACACCGAGCGCGGCGCGACGGGGCCGGCCCGACTCGAATCCGGAGAAGGAGCAGAGTTCGTCACCGTCCTCGCTGTCGGCGTCGCCCTCGAAAGTCACGGAGGACTCGTCCTGCGTACGAGCAACCCCGGCACCCCGGACCGCGTCCACGGCTGGCGACTGACCCGCGGCAGCCTCGTGCCGCTCACCGCCGGAGAGGTCTTCAGCGCCTACTGCACCGACGCGGACACCGGAGACCCGGTCTCGCCGGAGTCGGGCGTGGAGTACTGCGCCGGCTTCGACGTCGGTGCCGACGCACCGGAGACCCACCACTGACAGAAGAAGGGCTCCCCGCCACCTGTGGCGGGGAGCCCCTTCATGACCGGCTGCGCGGACCTACTCGCCCGACAGCACCGTCTGAGCCGCGAGCCGCGCCTCATCGGCGGAATCCGCGGCGCGCGCGGCGGCAGCGGCACGCTCGCACTGCGCGAGCGTGTGCTTCGCCAGCGTGGCCCGGACATAAGGAATGGACGCGGCGTTCATCGACAGGGAGGTGACACCCAGACCGGTCAGCACGCAGGCGAGCAGCGGATCGGCGGCGGCCTCACCACAGACACCGCAGCTCTTGCCCTCGGCCTTGGCCGCATCGGCCGACAGTGCCACGAGGTCCAGCAGTGCGGGCTGCCACGGATCCTGCAGCCGGGACACTGCACCCACCTGACGGTCGGCGGCGAAGGTGTACTGCGCCAGGTCATTGGTGCCCAGCGACAGGAACTCCACCTCCTGCAGGATCGAGCGGGCCCGGAGAGCGGCGGACGGAATCTCCACCATCGCGCCGAACTTAGCCTGCAGCCCGGCCGCCCGGCACGCGTTGGCGAACGCCTTCGCATCCGTGCGGTCCGCCACCATGGGCGCCATGACCTCCAGATGGACGGGAAGCCCCTCGGCGGCCTTCGCCAGCGAGGTCAGCTGGCCCCGCAACACCTCCGGGTGGTCCAGCAGAGTGCGGAGCCCCCGCACACCCAGCGCCGGGTTCGGCTCGTCCGCGGGCGTCAGGAAGTCGAGCGGCTTGTCCGCGCCGGCATCCAGCACCCGCACCACGACACGCCCCTCGGGGAATGCCTCCAGCACCGCCCGGTACGCCGCGACCTGCTTCTCCTCGGACGGCGCCCGCTTGCTGTCGTCCAGGAAGAGGAACTCCGTACGGAACAGCCCCACACCCTCGGCACCGGCCTCGACCGCAGCCGCCACATCGCCGGGCCCGCCCACATTGGCGAGCAGCGGCACCTTCTGACCGTCGGACGTCGCACCCGGACCGGTCGAGGCGGACAGCGCAGCCTTGCGCGCTGCCGCAACGCTCTCCATCTCGGCACGCTTCGCGTCGCTCGGCTCGACGAATATCTCGCCGGTGCTGCCGTCCACCGCGATCACGGTGCCCTCGGCCAGCTCACCGGCCCCGGGGAGAGCCACTACGGCCGGCACACCGAGCGCTCGCGCGAGAATCGCACTGTGACTGGTCGGTCCGCCCTCCTCGGTGACGAAGCCGAGCACCAGTGTCGGGTCGAGCAGCGCCGTATCGGCAGGCGCCAGGTCCCGTGCGATCAGTACGTACGGCTCGTCGCTGTCCGGTACACCCGGCATCGGCACACCGAGCAACCGCGCCACGATCCGGTTGCGCACGTCGTCGAGGTCCGCGACCCGCCCCGCCAGGTACTCCCCGGCAGCGGCGAGCAGAGCCCGATAGGCGGCGAAGGCGTCGTACACGGCACGCTCGGCACTGCTCCCGACGGCGATCCGCCGGTCCACATCGGCCATCAGCTCGGGGTCCTGCGCCATCAGGGCCTGTGCCTCGAGCACGGCCTGTGCCTCGCCGCCGGCCAGATTGCCGCGCGCGTTCAGGTCGGCCGCAACAGCGTCCACAGCCTGGCGAGCACGTCCCTGCTCGCGCTCGGCCTCCTCCGCCGGGATCTGTTTGGCCGGCGGCTCCAGTACGGCCGTGCCCATGTGCCGAACCTCGCCGATCGCCACACCGTGGCTCACGCCGACGCCTCGCAGCGTTGTCTCCATTTCACCGTCTCCGATTGTGCGGCGATCCCGTGCCACCGCCATGTGTACCGACTACCTGATACCGCGCCGAGTGCGTCACCGCCAACCGAACAGCGCGTCGCCGACCGTCACATCCCCGTCCTCACGGACATCGGACAGCGACTCGGCGGTGGCCTCCAGCGCCACAATCGGGCAGATGGAGGACTTGCCGGCCTCTTCCACGGCGACGGGGTTCCAGCGCACGACGCCCTGACCGCGCGTGATGGTGTCCCCTTTGTTGACGAGCAGTTCGAAGCCCTCGCCATTGAGCTGCACGGTGTCGATGCCCAGGTGGGTCAGCACCCCGTGCCCATGCTCGTCCACGACGACGAACGCGTGCGGGTGCAGGGAGACAATGATTCCGTCCACCGGCGAAACGGCCTCCGACGGTTCGCGCACGGGATCAATGGCAGTTCCGGGCCCCACCATCGCGCCGGAGAAGACCGGGTCGGGTACCGCCGCGAGTCCGATGGCGCGTCCGGCAACAGGGGACGTCACAGTGGTCATGGGGAGCCTCCCGGGGCGAAGCTTCACTTGGCGCCGCCGCGGCCTGTAAGGGGCGACGTACTGTTCAGCAGCGTAAGTCATAAGAAGTCCCGGTTCCGCCCGAGTCCTCCGGCTTCGCGGACCTAGAGGTGCACCGGCAACGATTTGCCTCGACTACCGGAGGCCTGTACTGTCGTACTCCTGCCTGGCCCCAACGCGACATAAAGTCGGGGGTCGGTGGCGACGTATCAAGCCCAGACCTTAATTCGGATTTGGCACCTGCATGCCTGCAGACAGCTGGTCAAGGAAACGGAAAAGGCCTGATAGAGTCGGAATCGCCGGAAAGGGAAACGCGAAAGCGAAGAACTGGAAAGCGCAGTAACAAATCCTCTGCTTCGCAGAGGGCCCGCTTCGACCGGGAATCGGACGCGAAAGAGTCTGATAGAGTCGGAAACGCAAGACCGAAGGGAAAGCCCGGAGGAAAGCCCGAGAGGGTGAGTACGAAGGAAGCGTCCGTTCCTTGA
>NZ_JBEZKL010000206.1:0-8516 GCF_040704695.1 Streptomyces sp. NPDC048411 | reverse complement strand
CGATCGCCCCCCCCCCCCCCCCCGGGGGCCCTCGTCCGTGTACTCCTCGGAGATCTGCTCGAAGCCGGTCATGTGCAGGTCAGCCGCCCCGTACCGCCCGCGCAGCTGCCGGACGAGAGGATCCTCCGCGAGGTGATCAACGGCCTACGGGCACTCTGAAACCGCTGCTCAGGAGCGCGACTTCGAGCGATCAGACATTGACGCCGTAGTCGGACGCGATACCGGCCAGCCCCGACGCATACCCCTGTCCCACCGCGCGGAACTTCCACTCCATACCATGCCGGTACAACTCGCCGAAGACCATGGCCGTCTCCGTGGAGGCGTCCTCGCTCAGGTCGTAACGGGCCAGCTCCACGCCGTTCGCCCGATTGACCACGCGGATGAACGCGTTGCGGACCTGGCCGAAGCTCTGCCCACGGCTCTGTGCCTCATGGATGGAGACCGGAAAGACGATCTTTGCCACATCCAGCGGTACGCCGGCCAGGTCCACGTTGATGGACTCGTCGTCGCCCTCGCCCTCGCCGGTCAGGTTGTCACCGGTGTGCTGCACCGAACCGTCCGGGCTGGTGAGGTTGTTGTAGAAGACGAAGTGCAGGTCCGAGAGGACCTTCCCGGCGTCGGAGCACAGCAGCGCACTGGCATCCAAGTCGTGATCGGCGCCCGTCGTCGTCCGTACGTCCCAGCCCAGGCCGACCGTCACTGCGGTCAGCCCCGGTGCCTCCTTCGACAGGGAGACGTTGCCGCCCTTGGCCAGGGTCACACCCATGAACTTCCTCCGTTGGTCCAGTGATCCGTTGATCAGCGCTTCTTCCGCCGTTACCGCGTCAACGGCGGTTCCTTACCCAGGGTTCCCTGATTGCGCAAGCCATGAAATGGCGGGCGCGGCGCGTACCATACCGTGCCGCACCCCCGGCTCACTGCGCGTCGGTTTCCTTCATCGCCTTCGCCTCACTCTTCAGGATCCGCAGGGATTTGCCCAGGGCGCGGGCGGTGTCCGGCAGTTTCTTCGATCCGAACAGCACGATCAGAACAACCGCGACAATCAACAGGTGCCAGGGCTCCAGGCCGTTGCGCAACATCTGGGTTCCGTCCTTCTTCTCGGACTGCCGGAATTGGTGGATCCGGTCGGCTGTGGGTAGGTCTGGTGATCCATTCGCGCAGCGATACTTGCCACGTTGCGCAACTGTACAACCGTGGGGTGGGGTCGGACGTCTTCCTCCATGGAAGCGGGAACCGATAGGACGGGGTGACCAATGACAGGCAGTCGCAAGGTGGCGGCGAGCGGGGGGCGGGGCAGCCGGCTCGGGCGCACCGCCATGACGGGACTGTCCTTTCTCGTCCTGCTGGTCGCGGGGGTCGGCTGGGGCTACCTCAAACTGACCGGCCAGATCGACACCTTCGGCGCTGACGGGATCTCGGGCGACCGGCCACCCGCCTCGTCGACCGGGCAGAACGTCCTTGTCATCGGATCGGACACCCGCTCCGGCGCCAACAGGAAGCTGGGCGGCGGCAAGGGTACCGTGGGGCGCTCCGACACCGTCTTCCTGCTCCATGTGTACGCCGACCACCGGCACGCCGTCGCCGTGTCCATCCCCCGTGACTCCATGGTCGACATCCCGGCGTGCAGGACACCCAACGGCGAGTGGACCGCACCGCAGCACCGCGTCATGTTCAACGGGGCGTTCTCAGTGGGTGAGACTGCCGAGGGAAACCCGGCCTGCACTCAGAACACTGTGGAACACCTCACCGGCCTGCGCGTCGACCACACCGTCGTCGTGGATTTCTCCGGCTTCTCCAAACTGACCTCCGCCGTCGGCGGAGTCCCGGTCTGTCTGCCGCAGGACATCTACCAGCAGGACCTCAGCCCGAACCGGCCCACGCGCGGCGCACTGGTCTTCGCCAAAGGGCCGCAGACCGTCTCCGGGCAGCGGGCGCTCGACTACGTGCGGATCCGGCACGGCATCGGCGATGGCTCCGACATCGGACGGATCAAAAGGCAGCAGGCTTTCATCGGCTCTCTCATCAAGAAGGTCAAGTCCCAGGGACTGAACCTGACCACCCTGCTGCCGCTCGCCGACGCGGCGACTGACTCGATGACCGTGGACCCCGGACTCGGATCGGCCGACCGGCTGCTGAAGTTCGCCATGTCGATGAAGAACATCGATCTACGCAACACCCGGTTCGTCACCGTCCCGTGGCGTTACGAGGGCGCGCGCGTCGCGATCGTCGAACCGGAGGCCCACGCTCTCTGGGCGGCGCTCAAGGCCGACCGGACGATCGACGGTCAGGACGCCAGCGGGCACGCCAAGGGCGGCCGCAGCGCCAAGAGGCCGGACGAAGGGTCGCCGTCGCCCGCCGCCAACGCACCCGTCTCCGGTACGGGCGTCAGCCTCGCCGTCTACAATGGCACCACGGTCAATGGCCTTGCGGCCCGCGCCGCCGAACTCCTGCGCGCCCACGGCTTCACCGTTACCAGTACAGCCACCGCGAGCAACCAGGACCGCGTGTCGACCGTCATCCGGTACGGGCCGGGGCTGGAGGCCGAAGCGGAGACCACCGCGCGCCTCTTCGCCGGGGCACGGACCATGGCATCCGGCACCGCGGGCATCCAGGTGATCCTCGGGACGTCGTACGCAGAGCATCCGTCGCCCGCTGCCGAGGCCACGCCGACACCCAGCGTGGCTCCTTCCATCATCGGCGACGGGGCGCGGTCGGCCGACGAAGACCTGTGCAAGGATCTCTCGTACGGCTGACCGAGCGCGATCAGCTGTCCAGCGAACGCAGTACCTGCAGCGATGGCAGTTCGGCCCGACCCGGCCCTACCGCTGTCGCGTCGGTGGAGGCGATCCGGCCGGCCGCCGTGCTCGTTGTCGGTACGGCGACGGATGGGGTGCAACCGTCGAGATCGCCGGGGCCGGGCCCTGCGGTGGCGCTGCTCTCAGGCACCGAGCTCACGCAGGCGTACCGGCTGTGCAGGCGTGTGCCCGGCGCGTGCAGCGAGCTGGCCGACCATCAGCCGTACCACCGTCACCACATCAGGATCGTCGACCAGATACACCTGGCGGCGGCCTTCGCGCCGCGAGCGTACGAGACCAGCGAGTTTCAGCTTTGTCAGATGCTGGCTGACCGAGGGCAGCGTCCCGCCCACCCGCTCCGCCAGACCGGTCACATCGCTCTCGCCCTGGGACAGCGCCCATACGATGTGCAGGCGCGCAGGCGTCGCCAGCAGACCGAAGGCGGCGGCCGCTTCCGCCAGCACCTCCGCGGGCGGATCCACGAAGTTGCCGCCGACACCTGTCGACACTCTTGCTCTCCTGTCCACCCGGACCGTTTCCAGCGCCTCGAAGCGACAGTGTAGGCGGCAGTCGTGGTCGGCCCCAGGATCGAGGTCCGACCCCCTGGATCGGTTGCGGCTCGAACATGGTTCGAATTCGGCTCGAATAGTGACCTCGTGCAGACATCGAACGATCCCTGTTCGACCACTAAGGTCAAAAACCGATCACGTTGCTCGGGACCGACGGCTGCTTGCCATGCTGTCCACCGTACTGCTGCCCACAGATATCGAACCGAGCCCGCCAAGACGGCTCTGAACTGCGCTTTTACGTCTTGAGGCTCACGGGTGAGAGAAGTGATCGATGCCTTCCGAGCACGCTGGCAGAACGGGCGGGGAGACCGTCGAGGGAACGGCCGGAGAGGCCGTGGACACCGACGCGCTCGCATTGAAGATATTGGTCGCCGGCGGGTTCGGGGTCGGCAAGACGACTCTGGTCGGTGCGGTGAGCGAGATCCGGCCGCTGCGGACGGAGGAACTCCTCAGCGAGGCCGGACAGTCGGTCGACGACACCGGCGGAGTCGATCACAAGACCACCACCACCGTTGCCATGGACTTCGGACGTATCACCATCCGGTCCGGTCTCTCGCTCTATCTGTTCGGCACACCGGGACAGGACCGCTTCTGGTTCCTCTGGGACGAGCTCTCCCAGGGGGCACTCGGAGCGGTCGTCCTCGCGGACACCCGGCGGCTGGAGGACTGCTTCCCAGCCGTCGACTACTTCGAACACCGCCGGATCCCCTTCGTCGTCGCCGTCAACTGTTTCGCGGGCGCCCGCGCCTACGACGAGCGTGAGGTGTCCCGTGCGCTCGACCTGGACCTGGGCACACCCGTCGTGCTCTGCGATGCACGCGACCGCGACTCCGGCAAGGACGTTCTCATCCGCATGGTGGAGTACGCGGGCCGCATGCACACGGCCCGGCTCCTCGACTTGGTCGGCTGACCCCTGTCCGGACGACGAGCACAAATCGGCGGGGCGGTTGCCCCAACGTGCGCTGTGCGCAAGGCTTACGCGTAAACGTGGGGCACGGGGAACGTATGAGCGGGGAGGAGCGGGGAAATGGCGCTGGACAGGGAGCTTGACTGGCTCCTCGACGATCTCACCGGCCGGGTCGAGCACATACGGCACGCGCTGGTGTTGTCGAACGACGGCCTGGTGACGGGGGCGAGCACGGGCCTGGCACGTGAGGACGCGGAGCATCTCGCCGCGGTCTCGTCGGGGCTGCACAGCCTCGCGCGAGGCTCGGGACGGCACTTCCGGGCAGGAAGAGCCAGGCAGACGATGGTGGAGTTCGACGAGGCGCTTCTCTTCGTGACAGCCGCGGGAGACGGCAGCTGCCTCTGTGTGCTGACCGAGGCCGAGGCCGACGTCGGTCAGGTCGCCTACGAGATGACACTGCTCGTGAACAAAGTCGGAGAGCATCTGGGGGTCACCGCGCGTCAGGGCGCCGGCGGAGAAGTCAACCGGCTCTGACGGTTCGGGTCCTTTCTCGACTGCACCTTTCGCCCGGCCTGTGGGCGTTGTCCACAGGCCGGGCGAAAGGCTCTCTCCCCGGTTACGGTGATCACAGAGAGTCACCGCAGCTGTACGGGGGAGGATGACCATGGCCATGACGGACGCGACGCGTGCCGCGGCACCGGGCGCAGGATCTCGGCATGCGCAGAACGCCTCGACGGACATCGACCCGACGGACATCGATCCGACGAAGGTCGATCCGTCGAAAACTGATCCGACAGAATTCGACCGGACGGAAGCCGGCGCGACGGTGGCTGCAGGGAGGGCAGCGCAGGAGCTGAACCTGAAGCGCGGGGAATTCGAGCTCGCCGTGCACCTGGGCATCATGCGGATCGTGGCGGCGGAGGCTGGTGGCAGGCCCAGGGTGAGTCGGGAGGAGATCGACCGGCTGCGGTCGGGGGACGGGTTCCCGGACGCAGTGCGAGAACGGGTGCGGACGATGGGGACAGCAGAGGGCGCGCGGCTCCTCGGCATCAGTCCGGTCCGCTTTACCAGGCTGGCCAGGGCCGGATGCATCACCCCTGTAGCGTTCTACCTCAACCGGTACCGGGCGATTGTCTGGCTCTACCTGGCCGACGAGCTCCTCGGGTTCGCGGCCGGGGCGCCGCAGCTGCTGACCGGGAACAGCCCAGCCTGGATGCGGACATGTCTGGGCGCAGGAACCGACTGGCGGACGCGCAACTGGCGCTCGCACCGGATCGAGCGCCTGCTGAGGCGCACGGAGGATCCCTGGGCGCGGGCTGCGGTGCTTGCCTGCGCGCTGGATCCGGTGCAGCTGGCAGAAGTGGTCGACGATCCGTACGAGCGTGCGTACCTCAAGAAGGTCCAGCCCGGTCCGGTCTTCGGACCACCCGGATCCATCGCCGCTCGCGACACCGTGACACACCTGATGCGCGCCGACGACCCGGACGAGATCCTCTGGCGCCGGGTCAATCTCGCCCTGGAACTGGACAGCGCGCGTGAGGCCCGCCCGGCACCTCATCCAGGGAACGACCGGCGGAATGTCGAAGTGAACGCCTCGGTGCTCGGCCAACGAGCCGCTGCGATGGGCACGGTGTGCCAGGCCCTGGACGTCGCAGAGTAACGCGTGACCACCGGACACCGAGGCGTCAGGGCACTGATCACCACACGGTGCCGACGCTCTCCAGGCGGGGCGTCGATGCATCGCCGGGCCCATCGAACGACGCGAGCAACGAATTCCATGACGCTCAGCCATAGAAGAATGCGCTTTTGTGACCCCCGTGCAGGCCGCAGGATGGCTGCAAGCCGGCTTCCGGGGAGGAACGCATGACGTCAGCCATCGAAACGGGTCTGCTGCCCTGCACGTCCGAGGTCCGTCCAGAAGGGCTGGCCGTCGGAGGGGTCCTGCTCGCCGACCTGGCACAGCGCTTCGGAACACCGCTCTTCGTGTACGACGAGGAGCATCTGCGCCGACGCTGCCGGGAGGCGGTTGCCGCCTTCGGCCGGGACAACGTCGCCTACGCCTCCAAGGCGTTTCTGTGCACGGCCATGGCTCGACTGGCCCATGAAGAGGGGCTGTTGCTCGATGTCGCCTCCGGTGGCGAGCTACGGGTCGCACTGCACGCGGGTGTGCCGGCCGGGCGGATCGTGCTGCACGGGAACAACAAGGACGAGGCGGAGCTGCGCACGGCCATGACCGCCGGGGTCCGACACGTGGTGGTCGACAGCTTCGACGAGATGGACCGCATCGAGCGCCTGCGGGCCGAGGAACACCTGCCGCCGGCCCGGGTGCAGTTGCGCGTGGCGCCCGGTGTCGCCGCCGGCGCTCACGAGGCCATCCGGACCGGTGGCAACGACTCGAAGTTCGGCTTCGGCCTCGTCGGCGGAACCGCCTCGGCCGCAGTGCGGCGGGCCTCCGGCTCCTCGGCGATGATCCTGGACGGCGTCCACGCACATGTGGGTTCCCAGGTCCTGGACACGGCGGAACTCGCGGCGGGCGCCGCGGCCGTCGCACGGTTCGCCGTGGAGTCACGGGTGCGCCGGCTCACCGTCGGCGGCGGCCTGGGCGTTGCCTACGAGACGGGGCAGACCCCACCGTCGTTCGCTGACTGGGCGGCCCGGGTGCGTACCTCGGTGCGTGACGCGGGCTGGGGCGACGAAGTGACCGTGGAGCCCGGCCGGTCCATCGCCGCCCGCGCGGGGCTGACCCTCTACCGGGTGGGCACGATCAAGCGCATCGCGGGAGTGCGGACCTACGTCAGTGTCGACGGCGGTATGAGCGACAATCTGCGCCCCGCCCTGTACGGCAGCCGGTACGAGGCGTTCTTGCCGCGCTGCCCACACGCGCCTCGACCGTTGCGGGCACGACTGGTCGGCAAGCACTGCGAGAGCGGCGACGTGATCGTCGACACCGCCGCACTGCCCGCCGATGTGGGTGTGGGAGACCTTCTGGCCACGCCGGTCACCGGCGCTTACGGATACGCCATGGCCTCCAACTACAACAAGTTGCCGCGCCCCGCTGTCGTCTTCGTGGCGGACGGGCGTGCCCGCACCGTGGTGCGCCGCGAGACCGAGGAGGACCTGCTGCGTCTGGATGTGGACGAGGACGCCGGGCTCCTGGCGCCTGCGGCGATGGTGCGGTCCGGTGCCGTGGCGACGCAGTGCGTCGGCAGGGCCTAACCTGACCCGATGCTGAACAGTGCCCGCCTGCTCGTCCTGCTGGAAATAGCCCGCACCGGCACCATCGTGGCCGCGGCCCGGGCGCTGCATCTGAGCCCGTCCGCGATCTCACACCAACTCGCCCGGCTGGAGCAGGAGCTCGGCGTGGCGTTGGTGGAACGTCAGCCGCAGAGCCTGCGGCTGACGGCAGCCGGTGTGCGACTGGCCGAGCACGCGCAGGCCGTCGCCGACCTGATGGCCGTCGCACAGGACGACCTGCGGGCGCACTCCGAAGGCGAGGCCGGTCTCCTGCGGCTGGGCTTCTTCGCCTCCTCTGGCCTTGAACTGCTGCCCCGGGCGCTGTCGGCGTTCGCGGCGAAGCGGCCTCAGGTCGAACTGGAGCTGATCCTGGGGCAGCCGCACGAGCTGGTGCCCGATCTGGAGGCGGGCCGGCTGGATGCCGCGGTCGTCTTCGAGCATCCGATGGACCCGTGGTGCCGGCAGGCGACCGTGAGTGTGGAGATGTTCTTCGACGAGCCGCAATTGGTGGTCCTCCCCCTGCGGCACCGCCTCGGGCGGTGCAGCGCGGTCCGGCTCGCCGCCCTGGAGGGGGAGAGCTGGATCGGCACGCACGGCGGCCACACAGGCGAGCCGGTTCTTGAGCGCGCGTGTGCGGCCGAGGGGTTCCGGCCCCGGGTCCGCTGCCGCAGCGATCATTACCAGGTCACGATCAACCTGGCGCGCGCGGGCATGGGTATCGCGCTCGTCCCGGCTCTCGGGCTCGGCGACACCACGGGCGTGCACGTCTGCCGACTGGACCACCCCCAACTGCACCGGCGCATCGGGGTCGCCACCCGGCCCACCAACCGCAACCCGCTGCTGCGGATCTTCCTCGCGGAACTGCGCTCGGCCGCAGAGGAGATCCGGTCACTGCTGGAGATGCAGTGGTCCTGACCGGCTGACCGTGCTGCCGCCTGCGCCCGACGGGCGGGCCGCACCCCCCTGTGCCGGGGGTCGGGGTGCGCCCCAGGTGGTCACGACGGGCGGGCC
>NZ_JBEZKL010000205.1:0-8777 GCF_040704695.1 Streptomyces sp. NPDC048411 | reverse complement strand
GTCGCCCCGATACTGAGCGTATCGGGGCGAGCCCGACAACGCAGCGAGCGTGCGTGCCAGACGCCGCCTGGCAGGCGGGACTTTCGAAACACGCCCTAGCGCTCCGAGGGCCTCCCTGGCGGTCGGGTCAGACCTGGACGCGGTCCTCGACGGCCTTCTGGATCTTGGCGATGGCATCCTCGACCGGGATGCCGTTCTCCTGCGATCCGTCGCGGTAGCGGAAGGAGACGGCGCCGTTGGTCATGTCCTCATCACCCGCGATGATCATGAAGGGCACCTTGGCCTTCTGCTGGTTGCGGATCTTCTTCTGCATCCGGTCCGAGGAGGCGTCCACCTCGACCCGCAGACCCTTCTTCCTGGCCTGCGCAGCGAATTCCTGGAGGTACGGGATGTGCGCGTCGCCGATCGGGATGCCGACCGCCTGGACCGGTGCCAGCCAGACCGGGAACGCACCCGCGTAGTGCTCCAGCAGCACCGCGAAGAAGCGCTCGATGGAACCGAACAGGGCGCGGTGGATCATGACCGGGCGCTGCTTGGTGCCGTCGGGGCCGGTGTACTCCAGGTCGAAGCGCTCCGGCAGGTTGAAGTCGAGCTGCACGGTCGACATCTGCCAGGTACGGCCGATGGCGTCCTTGCACTGGACCGAGATCTTTGGGCCGTAGAAGGCGGCGCCACCCGGGTCCGGGACCAGGGGCAGTCCCTGCTTCTCGGCGACCTGGCGCAGCGTCTCGGTCGCTTCTTCCCAGATCTCGTCGGATCCGACGAACTTCTCCGGGTCCTTGGTGGACAGCTCCAGGTAGAAGTCGGTCAGACCGTAGTCGCGCAGCAGGTTCAGGACGAAGGTGAGCGTCCTGTCCAGCTCCTCCGCCATCTGCTCCTTGGTGCAGTAGATGTGCGCGTCGTCCTGCGTGAAGCCGCGCGAGCGGGTCAGGCCGTGCACCACACCCGACTTCTCGTACCGGTACACCGTGCCGAACTCGAAGAGGCGCAAAGGCAGTTCACGGTACGAACGGCCGCGTGCGTCGAAGATCAGGTTGTGCATCGGGCAGTTCATCGGCTTGAGGTAGTAGTCCACCCCGTCGTCGAGCTGCATGGGCGGGTACATGCCCTCGGCGTACCAGTCCAGGTGACCGGACTTCTCGAAGAGCTTGCCCTTGGTGGCGTGCGGGGAGTAGACGAACTCGTAGCCCTCCTCCTCGTGCCGCCTGCGCGAGTAGTCCTCCATGGCCCGGCGGATGATGCCGCCCTTGGGGTGGAAGACCGCGAGGCCGGGGCCGATCTCGTCGGGGAAGGAGAAGAGGTCCAGCTCGTTGCCGAGCTTGCGGTGGTCCCGCTTGGCGGCCTCCTCCAGGAACTCCAGGTGCGCCTTGAGCTCGTCCTTGGTGGGCCACGCGGTGCCGTAGATACGCTGGAGCATCGGGTTCTTCTCACTGCCCCGCCAGTACGCCGCGGCGTTCCGCATCAGCTTGAACGCCGGGATGTTCCGGGTGGTCGGCAGGTGCGGACCACGGCAGAGGTCCTTCCAGCACAGGTCGCCGGTCTTCGGGTCGAGGTTGTCGTAGATGGTCAGCTCGCCGCCGCCCACCTCGACATTCGCGCCGTCCTCCGAGGAGGCCGAGCCCTTGATGCCGATGAGCTCCAGCTTGTACGGCTCGTCGGCCAGCTCCTCGCGGGCGGCCTCGTCGGTGACGACCCGGCGGGAGAACCGCTGCCCCCGCTTCTGGATCTCCTGCATCTTCTTCTCGATGGCCTTGAGGTCCTCGGGCGTGAACGGCTTCTCGACGTCGAAGTCGTAGTAGAAGCCGTCCTTGACCGGCGGGCCGATGCCGAGCTTGGCCTCCGGGAAGAGCTCCTGCACCGCCTGCGCCATGACGTGCGCGGTGGAGTGCCGAAGGATGTTCAGGCCGTCCTCGGAGGAGATCTCGACGGGCTCGACGACCTCACCGTCGGCGACGACGTACGCGAGGTCCTTCAGCTCACCGGCAACCCGGGCGGCGACAACAGTGCGCTCGCCGGGGAAGAGCTCGGCAGCCGTAGTGCCCGTCGTCACCACGCGCTCTTCCCGCTCGGAATCGCGTTGGATGATCACACGGACGTCTGACACCGGTCTCTCCTGACTGAAGGGGGGTGCGCGCCATATTCCACTGCGCACGCAAGAGGAATCGTACCGAGCCGACGGCCCCCTTCGCGAAAGGGTTCGTTCCAGCAGTCGGCGGTCATCGCGCCGGGCCCCTCTCCGGCTATTCGCCCGTACAGGCCTCCTCGAAGGAGTCGACGTTCTCCTGGAGCGATTTCATCAGCCGGTCACGCTCCGCCTCGTCGACCTGTACGGGCACCACCTGCGAGGCCCGGGTCAGCCGCCGGAAGCCGCCCCGGCTCTCCAGTCGCCCCTCCACCCGGATCGGCAGTCCGACGAGGTGGGCGTGGCCCGCGATCCGGTACGCCTCCTCGTCGAGTTCCAGCCGCACGTGCGGCACCTCCGCGCCCGCCAGCACCCGCAGCCGCACGATTCCCGCGCCGCGCGGTCCCGAGCGGCGCAGCCGGACGACCGCACCGGTGATCCGGACCGCGACGGCGGGTTCGTCCTGCTGGTAGCGGGCTCCCGCCCGGCGCAGGGCGGGCAGGTCGCCCGGCGAGAACTCCACCGGTTCGGGCCGGGCGGGGCAGCCTTCGGGGGTTCCTGCGCCGGGCGACCAGGCGAGCGAGATCCTGGTTCCCTCCGAGCCGCGGACCAGCGCGATCACGGCCTCGGTCAGCTCCCGGCTGACACCCGCCTCGACGGCACTGTCGAAGGCTTCCATACCTCCGGTGGCGCGCTGGAAGTCGATGGCTTCGCGGGTGGCGTGCAGAGCGTGGCAGAGCCGTACGGCGATGTCCCGGCCGGTTTCGACGGGGAGACAGGCAGTGAGGTCACGGCCGCCCGGCGCGGGTCCGACGAGGATGCCTTCGAGCGCGGCGAGGGCCCTTCGGCGGTGGCGTGCGCCGTGGAACCCGGTACGGGCCCGTACGGCGAGCGCTCCGGCAAGCAGGATCTGCCGGGCCACGGCGCGGAGCTGCTCCGCAGCGGTCCAGCCGGCCGCTCCGGCGGCACCCGCGGGACCGGCGGCGCCGTCGGGGACATCGCGCCACCAGCGGATCTCGTCGCTGGGCACGGCGAGGGAGACCAGCACGTCGCGGGCGGAGGGGGCGGCGCTGCGGGCGAGCGCCGTGAGTGCTTCGCCGAGCAGGTCCTCGCTGTCGGGGAAGGCGGTGGTGTCGGGTACGAGGAGGCTCGTGCCGCCGGAGGGTGCCGCGGCCCCCGGTGGGGTCCATCGGCTGTACCGTCCGGCCGCACCGCCGCGGCGGTGCCAGCCGTGCCGGTCGAGCAGGGCTCCAAGGACCGCGGGGTCGACGCGGGCGGGGTCGGGGATGTCCCCGGAGGGTGGCAGGGCAGTGGGCCAGTGGGTCACGGTCTCGCTGGGGTGTGGTCGCGTGCCCGACGGGATCGTGCTGTCGGCGGGCTCGTCCATCGGCCGGTGCATCAGGGTCTCCCTCCCGCCCCGACCCGCGTCATGATCTCGCAGAGCGCGCGGTCGTCGAATATGCGCGTGGTCGGGATCCGCACAGTGGTCCTGTGCCGGCCTGTCACGGCGTGGCCGGCCAGGTTGGTCCAGTAGCAGCAGTGCCGCAGGTCGAGCCGTTCGTGCCCGGCGCGCAGCCAGTCGTCCTGGCTGCGCGGTACGAGCATCACGACCAGGATCTTGTGCACCGACACGGGCGTCCGGGCGAGCTTCACGAGGTGGGCGTTGTCCAGCGTGAAGGCGAACGTCGGTCCGGGTGGGTGCGGCGGTATCTGGTAGGTGCATTTGAGCTGCACCTTGATGGTCACCTCGTCGTCGACGGTGTGGCCCGGGGCGCCGTGGCTGACATGCCAGTCGATGCCGTTGTCGGGAAAGGGCTGCGACAGGGAGCACCCCGCCGCGGCCGCGACCGCGTGCAGGTAGCCCACCTGAAGGGTCTCCATGCAGGCGGTGGTGGCGAGTGTGCCGCGCAGCGGAGCGATCCGCTGGGGCAACAGCCCGCTCGGGTCGGGCTGCGCGAGCGCCATGGCTCCGTATGCCTTCCGGGCTGTGCCGATCGGTTGGTTCGGTCGGTGCATCCTCAGGCAACTTCCTTGCCTGTCCTTTGTGTTGTCACCGCAGCGAGCGGTCCGCAAACGGCGTATCAGGCAAAGGGCGCGGGTATCACCGAATCGGGCAGGGGGATCACGCCATCTGCCGGTCAGGCACGAGGAGTTCGGGGATGACTCACTGGTACGAGGGGCCGCTGGCCGCTTTTGACACCGAGACAACGGGAGTGGACGTCGAGGAGGACCGGATCGTTTCGGCCGCCCTGGTCGTCCAGGACGCGGCGGGAGGGCGCATGCGCGTCACTCGCTGGCTGGTGAATCCGGGGGTTCCGGTGCCCCTGGGGGCGACCGAGATCCACGGTCTGACCGATGACCATCTGCAGCGCAACGGCCGGTGGCCCGCGCCCGTGGTGGAGGAGATAGCCCGGGCACTGGCCGAGCAGTGCGCGGCGGGACGCCCGCTCGTCGTGATGAACGCACCGTTCGATCTGACGCTGCTCGACCGGGAGCTGAAGCGGCACCGGGCATCGTCACTGGCCGGCTATCTGGGGAGCACGCCACTGTGCGTGCTGGATCCCCGGGTCCTGGACAAGCACCTGGACCGCTACCGCAAGGGGCGGCGCACGCTCACCGATCTCTGTGCGCTGTACGAGGTGGTGCTGGACGGCGCTCATGACGCGGCGGCCGATGCGGCGGCGTCGCTGGAGCTGGTACGGGCGGTGGGGCGGCGCTTTTCGTCGCGGCTGGAACGGCTGTCCCCGGCGGAGCTGCACGCGCTGCAGGCGGTGTGGCATGCGGCGCAGGCGCGCGGTCTGCAGGCGTGGTTCGCGAAGAGCGGGACGCCGGAGGCGGTGGATCCGGCCTGGCCGCTGCGTCCTGAGCTGCCTGCCGCTGCGTGATCCCGGACGCCCCGGGGCGATTCCGGACATGAAGAGGCCGGTCCGTCAATGGTGCTGACGGACCGGCCTCTCCCGGGGTGGGCGATACTGGTTTCGAACCAGTGACCTCTTCGGTGTGAACGAAGCGCTCTCCCACTGAGCTAATCGCCCGGGAACGGACTGAACCATACAGGTCTCGGTGGGTGTGGTTCAAACTGCTTCGAGTCGGGCCGCCAGTCCGCGGCGTCCCGCCCGCATCATCAGGGCGTGGTTCGCCCGGAACACCGCACGTCCGGGCACCGCGAGCAGCCGCATGATCCGCCGCCGCACCTCGACCTCCTGCTCGTACGTGGCCCGGCTGCCGGTGCCGTGCGCGGTGACGGTCCAGCGGGCCCAGCCGTCGAGGTCGCCGTCGAGGGCCACTTCGAGGATCCCGGCCGCCGGGTCGCGGCGGCTCGCGCGGACGGTCATGACCAGGTCGTACGGAAGGGCGGAACGGATGCGGATGGTTCCGGTGGTGTGGTCGACCGAGGTGACCTCGCGAACCTGCGGCCACCATTGCGGGTACTCCTCGGCGCGTTCCAGGATTCCGTACACGGCATCGGGCGGGGCGGATACGTCCCAGATGCTCACAAAGCGGTAGTGGCTCCAGTCCATGGGTCCCAGTCTGCGCGTACTCAGTCCCGTACCTGAGTACCCGAGCGCATGTCCGGATCTGTGGGCCGCGCCACACTCCCGGATATGGAACATGTGCCGCCACCCGCCGAGGAATTGGCGCTCCTCGACCGCGAACTGGTCCGGCTGGACGCCCGCCGGATGCAGCTGCTGACCCGTCGTGCCTGGCTGGTGAGTGTGCTGCAGCCGCCGGCCGCGCCGCTCGTCGCTTCTCCGGGACCGGCGTCCGCGTCGTCTTCCGGACCGGCGCAGCCGTATCCGCAGTGGCCCGCGCCCCCGCTCGGCTCTCCCGGTGCGCCGGTCCCGCCGCGCAACGCCCAGAATGTGCTGCTGAGTCTCGGCGGGCTGCTGCTGACGATCGCGGCGATCGCGTTCACCCTGGTCAGCTGGGGTCATATGGGGATAGGCGGCCGCTCGGCGGTGCTCGCCCTGGTGACGGTCGCGGCGTCGGCCGCGCCCGCGCTGCTGCTGCGCCGCGGTCTGTCGTCGACGGCCGAGTCGCTCGGTGCGCTGGCTCTGGTGCTGATGGTGCTGGATGCGTACGCGCTGCACGCGGTGGCGGCGCCGGACACGGACGGTCTCGAGTTCACCGCGGTCGCGTCGGCGGTACTCGCCGTGGTGTGGACGGCGTACGGTCTGGCACTCGGCAAGCTTCGTCTGCCGCTGCCGGTGGCCGTGGTGAGCGCGCAGTTCACGTTGGTGCTGTGGGCCTGGTCGGCGGATGCGTCGGCCTCGGCCTTCGGTTGGGCGCTGGTGCTGACGGCGATGCTGGACTCTGCGATCGCCCGGTGGGGCAAGGGCGTTGGGGTCCGGGTGACCGCGTCCGTCTGCGGATGCGTGACGGGGCTCTCCGGTGCGCTGGTGGCGCTGGCGCAGTCGGTGACGGCTGGTTCGCCCCTCTCCGCCGTTGTCCCGGGGGCAGTGTTGCTGGCGGGAGCGGCGGTCGCGCTGTTCGCGGTGTGGCGGGCGCCGACGAAGATCGCGGTGGCCGGTGGAGTGGTGGCCGGGCTGGCGGTGGTCGCGGCTGTGGGTGGTGTGCTGCGCGCGGGGGTCGCCGAGGACTGGTCGGTTCCGGTGTATCTGCTGTGCGGTCTGGTGCTGTGTGCGGCGGTACGGGCTCCGCTGCCCCGGCCGGCCGGGCAGGGCGTGCTGTGGGCGTCGGCCGCGGTGGTTTCGGGCGCGGTACTGGCGGCGGCGCCGGCGGCCGCCATGACGCTGGCGGGTCCGCTGTCGCGGCGGGCCCCGGTGTGGTCGGGTGCGCTGGACGGCAGTGCGCGCGGTGCGCTGGGGCTGGAGGGCGCGGAGTGGTCACAGCTGTACACGGCGCCGGTGATTCTGCTGGTGGTGGCTGGTCTGCTGGGGGCGGCGCACCGCTGGTGGCCCCAGTGGGTGCGGGTGGCCGGTGCGGTGATCTCCCCGGGCGAATCGTGGCGGGGTGCGGCGGGGGCCGGTGCGCTGGTGACCGGGTGGGCGGGGCTGCTGCTGGTGCCGGTTGCGCTGGACGCTCCGTACGCGGTCGCGGTGATGGTGCAGTTGGCGCTGATCGCGGCGCTTCTCGCCGGGGCGGTACGGGTGTTGCGTCGCGGGGCGGGCCCGGTCGCACCGGCGGCGCTGGCGTGCGGTGTGGTCGGGACGGTGAGCGCGGGAGCGCTGTCACTGGCCGCGGAGCCTGCCACCTATGCGGTCTTCGGGGCGCTGCTGGTGCTGTTCGCAGCGGCCGCGGCGGGGACGCGTGCCGAGGGGTCACCGACAGCCCGGATGGTGCAGGGAGTTCTGGCGTGTGCGGCGGTGGCATGCGGGACGGTGCTCGCCGGAGCCGTAGGCGTGTCGCTGGAGCTCACGACGTACCGGGCCGCGCCGATCATGCTGGTCGTCCCCACGCTGACGGTGCTGATCGGGGCGCGGCTGCGGGGCGGCCCGTCGGCACTGCCGGTCGAGCTGACCGGCGCCGTGGCCGGTGCGGTGGCGGTCGGGATGGCCGCGCCGGACAGGCCGTACCTGGCGTTGGTCCTCGCTCTGTGCGGGGTGCTGGCGGCGGGTACAGCGGTGCGTGCGGAGCGGCGGCCGGCGGCCGGGTATGTGGCGGCGGTCCTGTTCGTCCTGGCGACGTGGGTGCGGTTGTCGGCTTCCGGGGTGTCGACTCCGGAGGCGTACTCCCTGCCGGTGACAGTGCCCGCGCTGGTGGTCGGTGTGATGCGGCGGCGCCGCGATCCGGCGGCGTCCTCGTGGACGGCGTACGGGGCGGGCCTTGCGGCGACGCTGGTGCCAAGTCTCGTCGCGGCCTGGACCGACCCGTCGTGGGTGCGGCCGCTGCTGCTCGGCGTGGTGGCGCTGGCGCTCACGCTCACCGGGGCCCGGCTGCGGCTGCAGGCGCTGCTGCTGCTCGGCGGCGCGGTGCTGGCGTTGGACGCCCTGCACGAACTGGCACCCTACGTGGTTCAGGTGGTCGGTGTGCTGCCGCGCTGGCTGCCGCCTGCACTCGCGGGTGTGCTGCTGCTCGTGGTCGGGGCGACGTACGAGCAGCGGCTGCGGGATGCGCGGCGGCTGAAGGGCGCCCTGGGCCGGATGCGCTGAGGGAACACGTGATCGACGGGCCGGCCCGGGGCGTGCTTCACCTGCCTCAGGCCGGCATCCAGTGCCCCTCCCGGCAATGTTTGCCGGGAGGGGCACTGGTCGCCCGGAACCGAACACACCGATGCCTGCCGCACGCAGCCCCTGGGCACTCCGCCACGCCCTCATGACACGCCCCTCCCGGGCAGGCAGCACCCGCTGCCACGATCGATTGAATCGTTTAAGAACCACCCCTCATGTGCCGGTGGGTCCAAGGACGTACTTGCTGGGGCACGCAAGGTATCGAAGGGGTCAACGTCAGCAGCTGGGACGGAATCCGTCGAAGCGCTTGAACCTCGCGTCGCGCGGCAGGGGTCCGCGGCGGGCGGGTCGGCGAGGGCGTACGGACGACCTCGTACCGCTACGGAAAGGGGCGGGAGAGCGACCGATCGGTGCGGGAAACGCAGAGGGCCCGTGAGACTCAGCAGTCTCACGGGCCCTCTGTCCCGGTGGGCGATACTGGTTTGTATACAGAGTCAGATATGTATATCACACATCTGTAATAC
>NZ_JBEZKL010000204.1:0-8779 GCF_040704695.1 Streptomyces sp. NPDC048411 | reverse complement strand
GCTGGGCACTCTTCCATGCAGGACTTGTCCATGACGTCGACGCAGGCGTCGGTGATGACGTACGGCACGCGCTTGTCGCCCTTCACACGATCGTGCAGAATGCGAGACGGTGTATCTCAATGTGAAATTGGATGATGGCGGCGTCAGGTCGGGGTGTCAACCGTGTGACGGATGCTTGACACCGTCGAGCTCACCGGGGGAGGCTAATGCGACATACGAGACGGCGTCTCACGGAATGCCGCTCGGGTCGGGACTTGTGAGAGGCAAACTCCCCATGGGAAGCAATCCCCGGACCGCACCAGCAACGATGATCGTCGAAGACTGGGACCAGCTCACCTTCCGGATCAACCGCGAGGCGTACCGGAGCCCGGAACTGTTCGCCAGGGAACGCGGCTGGGTGTGGATGCACACCTGGCTCTACCTCGGGCACGAGACCGAGATCCCCAACCCCAACGACTTCAAGGTCCGCACTCTGGGCGGTCGACCGCTGATCTTCTGCCGGGACACCACCGGCGAGGTGCACGCGTTCCTCAACTCATGCCCGCACCGCGGCACCGTGCTGTGCCGCGAGAACGAGGGCTCGACCAGGCTCTTCCAGTGCTTCTACCACGCCTGGACGTTCCGCAACAACGGTGAGGTCGCCGCCATCCCGGACGCCGGCGCGTACGAGTCGAGCGACGAGTTCCGGGCCTCCATGGGACTGCGCGGCGTGCCGCGCCTGGAGATCCACGAGGGGTTCGTCTTCGTCTCCTTCGACCCCGACGTCCCGCCGCTGCTCGAACACCTCGGCGACGCCGCCGACTACCTGACGATGATCGAGCAGCAGCACGTCGGCGGCATGACCACACTGCCCGGCACGCAGCTCTACAGCGTGCGCGGCAACTGGAAGCTCGCCGTCGAGAACGCGATGGACGGCTACCACTTCGCACCGACCCACAACACGTTCGTGGGCTACCTGCGGGAGAGCGGTTACGCCGTCACCGACGACAACCAGTACGCGTACAACCTCGGCAACGGCCACGGTCTGCTGGTCCTGACCGGGCACGGCGGGCGGATCAGCATGATCTGGGAACCGCGCTTCGGCGAGGCCGAACGGGTCCGCACCGAAGCCCACCGGGCCGAGATGACCCAGCGGCTGGGGGAGAAGCGGGCGCACCACGTGGCCGACGAGAGCCACATCCTGTTCGTGTTCCCGAACCTGCTGCTGTTCGACATCGAGGGCCTGTCGATCCGCCAACTGGAGCCGGTGGCCCCCGACCAGACCGATGTGCGCGCCTGGCAACTGGTCCCTCGCGCCGAGGACCCGGAGACGCGCGCCCTGCGCATGAAGACGGTCGTCAGCTTCGTCGGCCCGGGCGGCCTCGCCACACCGGACGACATCGAGGCGTACGAGGCAGTTCAACGCGGCATCCAGGCCACGGCGGGCACCGGGATCCCCGAGCTGGACTTCAGTGACATGTCGCGTGGCATGGTCGACGAGGTCAAGGGAGCGCAGGGCCGGTCGGTCGACGAAGGCGCGATGCGCGGCTTCTGGCGGCACTGGATCGACGCCATAGGGTTCGACGACGGCATCGAGATCCACGGCGAGCGTCCGGCTTCCTTCCCGGTGGGGAGGGACGTGCGATGACGACGATCGGCAACCGCAGCTCCGTGTGGTGTGCGGGACGCACCGTCAATCGGCAGGACGTGGAGGACTTCCTCTACGCCGAGGCCGACATCCTCGACCGCTGGGACTACGACGGCTGGCTCGCCCTCTTCGAACCCGGCGCCCGCTTCGAGATCCCGACCACCGACTACCGGCCCGGCTGGTCGCCGCACGAGAACGGATCGTTCGTCGACGATGACTGGGACCTGCTCCGCGCCCGGGTCAAGCGCCTGAAGTCCCGCAAGGCGCATGCCGAGAACCCGCACTCACGCACCCACCGGCTGGTGTCCAACGTGCGGCTCTCCGAGGACACCGAGGACTCTTTCAAGGTGGCCGCCTCCTTCGTGGTGCACCGCGCCCGCGACGGCCACTTCGACGCCTACGTCGGGTGGTACGACCACCTCCTGGTGCCCACCGAGGACGGGCTCCGCTTCCGGTTGCGGCGTTCCGTCCTCGGTCACGAGTCGCTCGCGGCGGGCGCCCGACTCAGCTTCATACTCTGACCGGCGACGGACGGTGACCCGATGATCAGACACACCTTGTCCTTCCGTTTCGCCGAGGGGACCGACCGGAAGACGCGCGAGTCCGTGCTGGGCGAACTGCGCACCTTCCCGAACCGGTACCCGGCCATGCGCGGCTTCGTCCTCGGCGAGAACATCAGCACCCGCGACCAGACCTTCACCCACACCATGGCCGTCGACTTCGACAGCCAGGACGACCTGCTCGCCTATCTCGGCAGCGAGTCGCACGAACACTTCGTGCGCACTCGCTGGCGGCCGGTCATCGCCCAACAGGCCATCACCTCGATCGAGTTCGCCGAGTGGGCGCCGCTCACGGTAGGAAGGAGACCGTCGGTGAGCACCCGCCCGCACGGCCCGTACGGCATGGAGTACGCCCGGATCGAGGTTCCGGACATGCAGGCCACAATCGACTTCCTCGAATACCACGTCGGTCTGCAACTGGAGCAGCGCACGGACGACCACGCCTACCTGCGCGCCGACATCGAGCACCACGCGATCGAGTTGATCCACGCGCCCGAACGCGCCGACGGATGGACGACCGCCGTCGGCTACAGCGTGGAGAGCGAGGAGGTCCTGGAGCAACTGCACAAGGCCGTTCTCGACGCCGGTCTTGAGGTCCTGGAACTGCAGGAGCGGCAGAAGGCGCTGTGCGACAACGGCTTCGCGGTGAAGGACCCCAACGGCCTGGTCGTCGAGCTGTTCACCGAGTTCCAGGAGTACGCCGAGCCGCCCCACATCGAGATCCGGCCGCTCGACCTGGTGCACCCCTTCATCGCCACCCCGAAGTTCGAGGAGACGCTGGACTTCTATCAGAACGTCCTGAAGTTCCTGCCCTCGGACCACGTCGTCGGCTCGACCACGTTCTACCGCTGCGAGGACCGCTACCACCACAGCCTCGCGGTGCAGAAGAACACGGAGCACTATGTCGCGCACCTGTGCTTCGCGATGAAGAGCCTCGACCATGTCATGCGGATGCGTGCCCGCGCGCTGTACAAGGGTGCCCCGATCGCCTCCGACATCGTCAACCACTCGGCATCGACGTCGATCGCCTTCTACATGCACGACACCCGCTTCGGCCCGCGATACGAGCTGTGCGACCGGCACCGGGTGTTCACACCGGAGGAGCACGAGACTCACCGGCCCCGCAGAATGCCGGCCGACCCGCGCAACATCGACGTGTGGCGTCCGGCCTCCGACGACTGGGGACGCTTTTGAGACAGCAGTTGCTGGACGTCCTGCGGCTGCTCGACACGACCCCCGCGCCACGAGGTCAGGAACGGACGGCGACCCATCGGTTGCGCAGTCGCTGCGCGGCCCGGTGGCCGCACATCGAGTGGCAGGTGCAGGAGTACGGTCGCGAAGGCGGCAGTCTGGTCGCCACACATGGGGCCGGCCCACTGCTGTACTCCCACCTCGACACGTCGCTGAACCACGACGGCGCGGGCATCCGGCTCATCACCGGCGACGCCGCGCCGGTCGGTCCGCTCGGCGTGGCCGACGACGTGGTGACCGGCTTCGGGCTCGGGGTCGCCCGCGGGCCGGTGGCCGCCGCGCTGGTCGCCTTCGCCGAAGCGGGTGCCGGACGGCTGCTGCTCGCCGGCTCCGGGACACACCGCCGCGCCGGCGGGATCACCGGCCTGGAGGCATATATCGACGCGTACCCGCTGCCGCGGTCCGCGATCGTGGCCAAGTGCGGCCCTCCCACGCTGTTGTGGCACGAGCCCGGGGCGCTCTACCTGACCGTCCGGGTCACCGGCCGCTCCGGGGCCGCGATGGCGGCGGAGTCGGCCACGCCGCCCGGGGGAGTTGTCGCCTCGGCCGGCGTCATCCTGGACGAGCTGGCCCGCTGGCGCACGGCGTACCTGGCCGCCGACCCGCGGCTCGGGCAGACCGGCCGGGCCTGTGGCATCGGTGCGATCGATAGCGGCTGGCCGGACAAGCCGGACCTCCTGCCGGCCCAGATGCGGATCGGTCTGTACGTCGTAGTGGGTGACCAGGTGGAGCCGAAGGCGCTGGCGGCCGAGCTGGCCGACCGGTTGCGGATGCGGTGCGCGGAGTCGGTGCTGCGGAACTGCGCGGTCGATGTGGAGGCCGAGCCAGTGGCGTCGGCTGCGGCCACGCCGACCGACGCCCCGGTGGTGACGGCAGCCTGGGCGGCCTGGCTCGACGAGTTCGGCTCGCCGCCGCCGACCGTCACCGGCTGGACGGGATCGACCGACGGCGTCGTGCTGCGCGCCTGTGGCGTCGAGACCGTGCGCCTCGGCCCGCAGACGAAGCCGGCCGCCGATGATCCGCGTTGCGATGAACTGTCGCTGGCGCAGCTGACCGCCTATGCGCGCATCTATCGGCGGCTGTTGACAGAACTGGCGTAGCCCGGAGATTCTGGCGCGGGCGGCGGTTGCCGACGAACCGTGCGGGCAGCTCGTCGACAGCGCGGACCACCCGCCACACCGGGAAGTCGACGGGACCCGGCGCACGGAGACGATGGGCACGCCGGGAGGGTCCCGCGGGAACGGCGCCGGCCGCTGACGTCCAGGGAGGTGTGGGCCCATCCGAAGAGAAAGACCTCGCCAACCGGGCGATCTCGAACAAGGCGGCGACCGGTATCCGCCGAGCCATGGGGCTCGTGCACGGTACCCGCCGGGTGATCGTCACCATGACCCGCACCGCCAAGGGCGGCACCCCGAAGAGTGTGCCGGAGCGCGACCTGCCGCTCACCGGGAAAGGGCTGCGTGGACCGGATCGTCACCGACTCGGTGTCCTCGACGGCACCGGTGGCGGTTTGGTCCTCGTCGAGACCGCCTCCGGCGTCACCGCCCCGGGAGACCGGCGAGGCCGGCCGCGAAGGTGCTCGTCCCCGGCGGACATGCCCCCCGTGAAGCGTAGCGACCCCGTCCGTACACCGGTCGGAGGGCACGGCGGCTCTGTCGGGTGCGCGCCCCGGACGACCTCACCGCCTCTGTGGTGAAGGCCCGTCTGGATCGCGCCCCGGCGGTTCGGCGCTCCTCGCCGGAGCGTCGGCGAGAGGGCGCCGACCGCAGAGACGTCAACGGGGATTGCCCACCCAGGTCGCAACCGGCGGGGCGGTCGAGTCGGGCTACGCGGGTCGGTTCCATGAGACCCTCCGCAGACCCCGCGGCGAGGGAGATCAACCCGGACCGTCGTCACCGCGATCACGCCCGTCCTAGGGCTGGTTGTCTCCACGATGCCCGTGCCCGGGAGGCACTGCACGCTGAGCGCGCCCGGGCCGTACCGACGGTGAGCCGACGTCACGGACTGACGTGCTCTCCGCTGCCCGGCGGCACTACTTCCCCACCCTCGGCGCTCGTCGCGGAGAGAGTGCCCGAGGGGCGCCGATGCCGGATCCGGCGCGTGGGTGTCACGGCCGAGTTCATACCGTTCGATGACTTTGCCTCAGTGCCTGACCGGCCGGCAGTCCGTCTTGCCGACGACGAGAATGACCGACCGTCACCGAGAGGGCACGACGTCACACTCCCCACTCGTCGTTCACGGTGACGGCGTCGGCGATGCGGAATCGGCCACCGGCCAGCGGTGGTCCGGTGGGCTCACCCATTTCCACGACGTGCTTGCCGAACCTGGGTGTCAGCGGGCGGCCGACATCACGCTTGAGCCACAGACGCAGCAGGTGCCGGCGGCGTTCCGGCTGCGGGTGGTCGACGTAGCCGGTACGCGAGTGCAACGCGGCGTAGTTGAGCAGCCACTGCACATCCCCGGGCTGGAAGTCCATGTCGATCGGCAGGCCGTGGTGCTGGGAGATCTCGTCGAAGAGGTTGATGGCCTCGACCTGGTCGGGTGTCAGCTTTGGGACGTCGGGGTACTGCTGGGCGCTGAAGACCATCGAGCTGCCCGCGTAGGTGCTGAAAACGCCGTCGACGTAGCTGATGATCGGCGAGGTGTATGTCAACTCCGGGGAGTCGGGGTCCTGGCGCCGCCAATTCCAGTGATAGGAGTCGAAGAGCCGCGGGGCGAGGTCCGGTCGGCGGATCAGCAACTCGTTGTAGACCGTGGTGCCGCTGACCAGGCTGGAGGCTCCGCCCTCCTTGGCACCTCGCAGACACATGAGGGCGACGACGTCGGAGCTGTCCGAGTGGAACGGCAGTCGGTCCCGCACACGGGAGGGCAGGGCGCCCTCGTCGGACAACGTCTTGTCCGACGTGGCGATCACGTGGTCGAGCAGGTCGCCGCGCTGGTTCTGCCTGATCGGCCGACCGAGGTGCAGGCCCATGACGAAGAAGATGGCCGCGGCCATGACGTCGCCGTATTCCTTGGTGCGCAGGCCACGCACCAGGACGAAGCCCCGGCCGGTGTCCATCTGGCGGGCGCACTCGTCGTTCAGGGCACGACAGGCGTCGAACGGGTAGTCGGCGGCGGTGACGGTGCGCAGGTCTGGGTCGTCGGCGACGAAGCGCCGGCCCAGGTCTTCCAGCTCGGCGCGCTCGGCGTCGCTGAGGACGTAGATCCACTCCGTGGACTTGGACAGCTCGTCGCCGCGCCAGGCGGACGGCCCGGAGATCGGCTCACGGCCGACAATGGAGGTCACGCTGATGCACTCCTCGAAGATGTGATGACAGGCCCGTCGGCGAAGACACGACGGACGACGTTTCGGTGTGCGGTGGCTGCTCATCGCGCGGCGACGAACGGCACTCAGAAAACTCAGAGGACTCAGAACGGAGTCTGTGGCTCGCCGGCAGCCGTTCCGGGGCGCAGTCCCTCCCGGGGCGGGGAGTAGCTGAGCTGTCGGTCGAAGGTCCGGCGGCCGGCGCACGACACGAGCAAGGCGCCCGTGAGAGCGACTGGCCTCATGCTGGTCCCGTCCTTTTGAGAAGTGTCCCCACGGTAGGGGGAGGCCCGAGCGCTCGTCAATATACGAGACGCCATCTTGCAAAGCGGCTTTTTGAGTGAACGTGGCATCCTCGCCGTACGCGGCTCGGCGGCCGGGCGCTGCGGCAGAACGTCGGCGCGCACATGGGGCCGGGCCGACCGGTACCCGCGCGGCAGGTGGCCGAGTGCGACGAGACGGCCGTGGCCGGGTGGAGGGGGCGATCTGGGTCGAGGCGAAAGAGCCCGGGCGGCGTCGACGGCACCAAGCCGCGGCCATTCCAAGTGAATGGACCACCGGTCACGGACTTACATCATGTGACGACCAATCAGCTTGCAACCCTCAGAAAAAGACGGACTTCTGGCCGGTGGGGTGAGCGAACCGCAAGGGGAGCGTCGGCCCACAGTCGGGTCAACGAACCGACGGTAGCGTCCGAGTGGCCAACTCGCTTTTCGATCCAGCGATATGTCAGTCCGTCAGGCCTCTTCGGTCGAGGCGCGGACGATGAGCTCAGGAGGGAACCGCTCGACCCGCTCGGTCCGTTCCCGGCTGGGCGCCTGAAGGAGCGTCAGTGCGCGCTGATCCATGGCTGACAGCGGGTGGCGGATGGACGTGATGGGCGGGTCGAGGAGCTTGATCATCTCGGTGTCATCGAACCCGGTGACGGCAATCTGCCGGGGTACGGCGACCGACGAGCGGTGCAGCGTGCTCACGAGCCCCACGGCAAGGACGTCCGCTCCGCAGACGACCGCGTCGACCCGGTCGCGCTGCTCGATGATGCGACGCCCCGCCGTCCGTCCGGCGTCCGTGGTGAAACTGGGCAGGAGGATGGTGGTGGCTTCAGGCCCTTGAGCCTCGACGAAGGCCGCCAGCCGTTCGGCACCCGAGGAGGACGCCTGATCGGCGACGAGCGCGATCCGTCGCCTCCCTATGCCCTCCAGGTGATCGAGGAGGAGCCGCACCGCGGACGCGTTGTCGAGCGTGACGGCGACCGTACCAGATCCCTTGGCCCACCGGTCGAAGAGGACCACCGGACCCCGTCTGGAGGCATCGCGGATAGCGGGTCCGGACTCGTTGACGGACACCGGGATGACGAGCAGACCGTCCACCCGGCCGGCGAGCAGGGTGTCGATCTGCTCGGCCTCGACCGCGGTGTCGTTCGCCGCGTCGGAGATGACGAGCGTTCCGCCAGCGGCACGCACCTGTTGCGCGATGGCATCGGCGAGTTGGACGAAGTAGGGGTTGGCGAGCGTGGGGGACCACCACGCCGATGGTCCCGGTGGCGCCGGTCCGCAGCGCCCGGGCGGAGTGGTTGGGCTGGTAGCCGAGCCGGTGCGCGGGCGTTGTCACGTTGTTGGGTGCGTGGGTGCCTGATGGCGCGTCGGGGCGTGGTGGGCCCGCGGTGCGGGCCTGCGCTCAGGCCATGGTGGGCAGGCTGGCGACTCCGGTGATCTGCTCCCAGATCGTGAAGCGGACGGTCATCTCGGCTCTGTAGTCGGTGGCGGTGAGCAGGTGGCGTCGGGGTCGGAAGTGGGGTGAAATGCCGCTGAACGCGGACAGGAACCGTTGGGCACCACCGACGCTGCGGAAGCCTTTCATGGCGCGTTCGCGTTGCCTGGTGGGCTGGTGGCTGTTCTCGGCCCGGTTGTTCAGGCCTTTGTGGGAGCGGTGCTCGACCGAGGGCATGACCTCGCGGTGGGCCGCGCCGTAGGAGCGAAGCTTGTCGGTAACGAGCACCCTCGGCACTGTGCCGGTCTTCTTCAGGAGTTTGCG
>NZ_JBEZKL010000203.1:0-9026 GCF_040704695.1 Streptomyces sp. NPDC048411 | reverse complement strand
CAACGCATCCGCATCATCCTGCGTCGGACACGCCACCCGCACGATCTGACAGCCAGACGCCGTCAACTCCGCGATCTGCTGCAACGTCGCACCGACGTCCGACGTACGGGTCGTGGTCATCGACTGCACCGACACCGGCGCATCCCCACCGACCGCCACCGACCCGACCTGGATGCGCCGCGAGGGGCGGCGCATCGCGAGCGGCCGGGCCGGCAGCTCGGGGAGACCCAGTTCGACTGGTTCTCCAGCGGTCATGACGTCACCGGTTCCCGGAGACGGTTTCCCGCGCGGCGCGCAGGGATTCCTTCAGCGACCCCATGGTGGCGAGGACCGCGGTCGGCTCGTAGCCGCAGTGCGCCATGCAGTTGGCGCAGCGCGGGTCCTTGCCGCGGCCGTACTTGTCCCAGTCGGTCTCCTCGATGAGTTCCCGGTACGTCGGGACGTACCCGTCGCTCATCAGATAGCACGGTCGCTGCCAGCCGAAGAGCGAGTAGTTGGGGATCGCCCAGGCCGTGCACGGGAAGTCCGCCTTGCCCTCCAGGAAGTCCAGGAAGAGCGGCGAGTGGTTCAGCCGCCAGCGGGCCCGGTTGCCGCCCGCGAAGGACTTCTTGAAGAGCTCGCGGGTCTGCTCGACGCCGAGGAAATGCTCCTGGTCGGGCGCCTTCTCGTATGCGTAGGCGGGCGAGATCATCATCTCGTCGACCTTGAGATCGTCATTGAGGTAGTTGAGGACCTCGATGATGGTCTGCGGGGTGTCGGTGTTGAAGAACGTGGAGTTCGTGGTGACCCGGAAGCCGCGCCGCTTGGCCTCCTTGATCGCCGCCACCGCCTCGTCGAACACGCCTTCCTTGGCGACCGATTCGTCGTGCCGCTCGCGCAGGCCGTCGATGTGCACGGCGAAGGCGAAATACGGTGAGGGGGTGAATTTCTCGATCTTCTTGCGGAGCAGCACCGCGTTGGTGCAGAGGAAGACGTACTTCCTCCGTGCGACCAGTTGCCGCACGATTTCGTCGATCTGAGGGTGCATCAGAGGTTCGCCCCCCGCGATGGAAACCATCGGGGCACCCGATTCCAGCACCGCGCCGACGGCCTGGGCCACCGGCATACGCTGCTTGAGGACTCCGGCCGGATGCTGGATCTTTCCGCAGCCCTCGCACGCCAGATTGCAGGCGAACAAAGGCTCCAGCTCGACAATCAGCGGGAACTTTTCCCGCTTGCGGAGCTTTTGTTCAATGAGGTACGTCGCAACCTTGATGGTCTGACGGAGCGGCATGGCCATCTAGCTCACCTCCTGGGGAGCAGCAAAGATCGGTGCCATTCATAGAAAGCCGGCAGGACGGCACGAAGAACACGGAAGGCTGATATTCCCCCGCGTACTGTGCCGATGCGGACGAGCTCATGCTCCGGGGCGTCCACGACCACCCGTACAGCCGCAACCGGGCGCGGCCCGGTGCGCAGGGCGGTGCGAAGAGTGGCGGCGGACTCCATGTCCACCGCGATTGCCCCGGTGGCCCGCAACTCGGCCCGCTCATGTCCGCGTACGACATGGCCGGAACCGATGAGCGGACCGGTGTGGACGGTGCGGCCCGGCACCGCCCTGGCAAGGGCCTCGGCGAGCAGACCCGCGCCGGTACAGGCCGTCGAGTCCCCGGTGTCCCGGGTCTCGTCGGCGACCACCAGGTCCCCGGGGTGCATGTCGGGTGCGAGCCCGGCACAGAACCCTGAGGCGATGACCGCGGAGCCGTGCGCCCTGTCCTGGGCCAGCGCGCGTTCCACGGCCGTCTCGGCGGCTTTCGGACCCATGCCCGTACGGAGCACGGTCACCGGGCCCGGGGCGTCGCCGGCCTTTCCTCTGCCGCTGCGCAGGGCGAGTTGCTCGATACCGAGCGCGCAGGCGATCAGCAGAGGCACTGCGAAGCCGGGCGGTCCCGGGGCATCGCCCATCAGGCCCCCTCGCGGGTGGCCCTGCGGGCGGCGAACGGGTCACCGTACACGTACCGCCCGAGCGCGGTGAGAGGGAAGACCTGGCGGTAGAGGTGGTAGTTGATGGAGAAGTCCCAGGGGAACCCGGTGCCGGTGAAGTACGGCTCGTCCCAGGACCCGTCGGCCTGCTGGTTCTCGGTCAGCCAGGCGATGCCGCGGGCCACCGCCGTGCTGTCCCGCCGGTCGGCGGCGAGGAGGGCGAGGAGGGCCCACGCGGTCTGGGAGGCGGTGGACGATCCGTGCCCGATCCACTTCTCCTCCCGGTACGAGCGCAGGTCCTCGCCCCAGCCGCCGTCGTCGTTCTGCACGGACTCCAGCCAGCCGACCGCCCGGCGGATCGCCGAATGGGCGGTGGGCAGCCCCGCGGCGATCAGGGCGGGCACCACCGACCCTGTTCCGTAGACGTAGTTGACGCCCCAGCGGCCGAACCAGGCACCACTCGTCTCCTGTTCGGCGAGCAGCCACTCGACGCCACGCCGGGCGGCCGGGTGGCCGGACCGCCCCTCCATGGCGAGCATCTCCACCACGTGTCCGGTGACATCGGCGGACGGCGGGTCGATGACCTCTCCGAAGTCGCAGAACGGCAGCCGGTTGGGGAACGGGCTGGTGTTGTCGGCATCGAATGCGCCCCAGGCACCGTTGCGGGACTGCATGCCGAGGTTCCAACGCACCCCGCGTTCGATGGCGGCCTCGATACTGGCCGGGTTGGGGTGCCGGACCCGGCGCAGCGCGAGGACCACCTCGGCGGTGTCGTCGATGTCCGGGTAGTTGTCGTTGTGGAACTCGAACGCCCATCCGCCCGGGTCCAGTTGAGGTCGACGCACGGACCAGTCGCCGGGCCTGACGATCTCCTCGCCGAGCATCCAGTCCGCCGCTTTCACGAGCGCGGGATGGTCGGGGCTGACTCCGGCATCGGCGAGCGCGATGGTGGCGAGGCAGGTGTCCCAGACCGGTGACTGGCAGGCCTCGATCATGCGGGCGCCGTCCTCGCGCCAGACGGCGAACCGGTTCAGCGAATCCAGGCCGGCCCGCATCACCGGGTGGTCGAGGTCGTAGCCGAGGAGGTGCAGGGCGATGACGGAGTACACGGCGGGCGGCTGGATGCCGCCCCAGCAGCCGTCGTTCTCCTGACGTTCGATGATCCAGCGGGCCGCCGCGTTCATGGCGATCCGGCGCAGCCGGCGTGGGGCCACCTTGTGGTAGACGTGCAACGCTTTGTCGAGGCGCTGGAAGACGCCGTCCCAGCTGGCCGCCGGGGCGGGGCGCTTGGGCGGGTTCGGGACGAGCGGGTCGGTGTGCAGTTCGTCGAGGACGAAGGGCGCGGGCCGCACCGGCCGCTTCGCCGAGACGACGGTCAGCGGCACAATGGTCTGCCGGGCCCAGCAGCCGAAGTCGTAGATGTTGAGCGGGAGCCACTTCGGAAAGAACATCAGCTCCGGTGGGAGCTCCGGCAGGTCGTCCCACTTCCACCAGCCGAAGAGGGCCAGCCAGATGCGGGTGAAGACGCGGCTCTCCGCGATGCCGCCCTGCTCCCGGATCCATCCGGAGGCGCGAGCCATGTGAGGCTCGTCCGGCCGGTCTCCGGCCAGCCGCAGCGCGACGTAGGCCTCAATGGTGGCGGAGAGGTCTCCCGGGCCGCCGTAGAAGGTGGCCCAGGTGCCGTCGACGAGCTGCTCGCCGCGGATGAAAAGTCCGGCCGCCTCGACGGTGGCCGGGTCCTGAATGCCGAGGAACTGACGGAGCAGCAGGTCCTCGGCGTCCATCGTGACGTTGGTGGCGAGGTCGCCCTTCCACCAGCCCTGGGCGTCCTGCCTGCCGAGGAGATGCTCCGCCGAGCGTTCCGCGGCCCGCCGCGCGGCGGCGAGCACGTCGATTGCGGCGGTGGTTGATTCGGTCGGTTCGCTGGCCGAGGCTGCGCGGGGGTTCACAGCCCCGGTGCTTCCGTCGGTCGTCGCTGTCATGGCTTCCCCTTCGTGCAGTTGGTCCTCTGCTGTGCTGGGGTCTCCGTCGGCCGGCGCCCGGTACGGGCACCGGCCGGCGACTGCGAGTCATATGCGGATGATGATCATCTCTTTCGTACGACGACGAAGTCCGCGAGCGCCGTGAGCTGCGCCCGCACGGTTTCCGGCATGGCGACAGCGTGCAGCGCCTCGATGGCGACCGCATGCTGCCGACGGGCCTCCTGGGCGGTCCACTCCCGGCCGCCCGCCTCCTCGATGAGGGCCGCCCGGGCGGCGAACTCCTCCTCGGAGAAACTGTCGAAGTCGCTGCTCTTGGCATCCGCGGCGAGCAGTTCGCCGAGGCGCTCCGAGGCCGGTCCACCCGCAGCGAGCGCGGCGACGACCGGCAGGGACTTCTTGCGCTGACGCAGATCGCTCCAGGTCTGCTTGCCGGTGGACTCCGGGTCGCCCCAGATACCGAGCAGATCGTCGACGGCCTGGAAGGCGAGGCCGAGGTGGTAGCCGTAGGCCTCCAGAGTGTCGGCGGTACGGTCGTCGGCGCCGCCGAGCACCGCGCCGATGGACACGGCGCAGGCAAGCAGGGCACCCGTCTTGTTGCCCTCCATCTCCAGGCATTCCTCGACGGTGACCCGCTCGCGGTGCTCGTAGGAGATGTCCTGGGCCTGCCCGTCGATGAGCTTGCGGCTGGCGGTGGTCAACCGGCGGGCCGCGCGGCCCGCCTCGACCGTGCCGAGCTCCAGCAGGATCTCGTTGGCCAGCGCGAAGAGCGCGTCGCCGACCAGGATCGCCTGGGCGGGGCCGTGTACCTTCCACACGGTGTCGCGGTGGCGGCGCTGCTCGTCACCGTCCATCAGGTCGTCGTGCAGCAGCGAGAAGTTGTGCACGAGTTCGACGGCGACGGCGCCGGGGATACCGGCCTCGGCGGCGGCGCCGGCCGCCTCCGCGGACAGCAGGGCGAGCGCGGGGCGGACAGCCTTGCCGCCGTCGCCGTCGGCGGGGTGGCCCTGAGCGTCGATCCAGCCGAAGTGGTAGGCGGCGACGGTGTCCATGGGCGGTGCGAGCCGGTCAACGGCGGCCCGGAGCACCGGAGCGGACATGGCCCGTCCGCGCTCCAGAAGCGCGTTGACGTCCGCGGTGTCTGCCACGGTGTCGAAAGCCGGATTCGCCGGGGTCACTGACTCTCCTCTTGTTCCGGTGGTACTGCTCATGCCGCCTCCTGCAGCGGATGTTCATGGGTGCGGCCGAGCGAGGAGAGCGCGGCGCCTGCGGCGCTGAACCCGCTGCGGACAGCGCCCTCCATCGTCGCGGGCCAGCCCGTGGCCGTCCATGCTCCGGCCAGATGGAGGCCGGGCATACGAGTGCGGGTTCCGGGGCGCAGCCGACCGACGCCGGGGGCGGGCGCGAAGGTCGCGGTCCGCTCCCGGGTGACGAAGAAGTCCCTGATGCCGGCTCCACGGGCGGCGGGGAGCAGCCGCTCCAGTTCGGGCAGGTAGCGGCTGCGCAATTCGGCGACGGGCAGGTCGATCTCGTCGTCGGCCGCGGACTGGGAGATCGCGAGGTATTGCCCGGGCCCGGTGAGCCCGGAGGCGTCCGTGCGGTCGAAGACCCACTGGACCGGGGAGCCGAGTGCGGCGAAGAACGGGCGGCGCAGCACCTTGCGGTCGTAGACGACGTGCACATTGAGGATCGGCGAGGTGCCGATGTCGAGCAGCCTGTCCGGCGCGTCGAGTGCGCCCTCGGGCAGCAGGCCGTGGGTCTCGCGCTGCGGGACGGCGAGGACGACGGTGTCCGCCTCGATCCGTTCGGCGCCCGTGTCGACGATCCAGCGTCCGTCGTCGGTACGGGAGAGGCTGTCGGCCTTGGTGCGCAGCTCGGTCCGTACACCTGCGGAGTCGAGCGCCTTGCGGGCCAGCGTGTCGTGGACCTCGCCGAGCGGTACGCTCGCCCAGCCGATGTCGGCGGCGCCGGGCTCGGAGAGAAGTCCGGTCTTGAAGACCTTCGCGGCGAGGGCCAGCGAGGAGTTCGGTGCGGTGGCGTTGAGCGTGGCGACGCCGACCAGGTCCCAGAGGGCCTCGATGGTGCGCGGGGACTGTCCGTGCCGGGCCAGCCAGCTTCCGAAGTCGATGGTGTCGAGCGCCGGGTCGTCCGGGTCGAGGCGGCCGAGTGCCAGCGCCGCGCGCCCGACGGACGCCCGTTCGGCGAGCGAGAGGTGCGGATAGCCGGCGAGTCCGGCGGCGAGGTGGAACGGGACGGGAAGCGCATTGCGGCGCAGCCGTCCGAGCCGGGGCCCCGAGGGGCGTCCGACGTCGAGAACGGGCACGTCCAAACGGTTTTGCAGGGGTGCCAGACGGGCACCGTCGACCCGGTCCAGGAACCAGCGGTAGGCGGTGCAGCAGCGCAGATAGACGTGCTGTCCGTTGTCGACCGTCAGTTCGCCGCGACGGAAGGAGAAGGCGAGTCCGCCGAGCCGGGGCCGTCCTTCGAGCAGGGTCACGTCAAGCCCAGTGTCGGCGAGACGGAGGGCCGCGGTGATGCCGGCGAGTCCGCCGCCGATCACGACGGCGCGGGAGGAGCGCAGGGCCTCGTCGGTCATGCGTCCCTCCTCCGCTTCTGCCGGGTCGAACCGGCCGGGCTGGTCATGTCGGTCAGGCACGTTGTTTCAGTCAGGGACGCGTCATCCCGTCGGAGGGTTGCCCGCCGAAGAGACCGCTTGTCCGTGTTGCACATGTTGCGCGAGTTGTCCGCGATACGCATCAGACACGCCCCCGGGCCGTCCGGCGCGAAATGTACCGCGCGTCCAGACCCGACAGGCCCCGCACCGCGACGTACGCCTTCTCGTGGCCCGGCAGCGAGACCCGGCCGCGCAGCACCGCCTCGGGGTCGCGCTCAATACGGTCGAGCAGCCGCCGGTAGATACCGGCCATGGCGGCGACGCAGGCGCCGCTGCGCCGGTCCAGCATCGGCAGCAGTCGGTAGCCCTCGGCGAAGAGGGCGCGGGCGCGCCGGACCTCGAAGTGGACCAAGCCCGCGAAGTCGGAGCCCGGCGGCGGTGTGGCCCGGTGGAAACCGGCGGAACAGCCGAACTTGGCGAGGTCGTCGGACGGCAGATACGTACGCCCGTTGCCCGCGTCCTCGCGGACGTCGCGGAGGATGTTGGTGAGCTGCAGGGCGAGGCCGAGCGTGTCGGCGTACTCCGCGGCCCGGTCCGCGCCGGGCGCACCCGGTTGCGTCCCGAAGACCCCCAGGCTGAGCCGCCCGATGGCTCCGGCGACACACCGGCAGTAGACCTTGAGGTCGTCCCATGTCTCGTACGTCGCGCCGCGCACGTCCATCAGCACGCCGTCGATCAGCTCGTCGAGCCCACCGAGCGGCAGCGGAAACCGGCGTGCGGCGTCGGCGAGCGCGACAGCCACCGGGTCGGTGTCGTCCTCGTCGACCGCGCCGTCCCGGATCCGGTCCAGGAGTGTGCGGGTGCCCTCCAGCCGGGTCCGCTTGGTCTCCCGGTCCAGCCCTCCGTCGCCGATATCGTCGACCCGGCGGGAGAAGGCGTACAACGCCGACATGGCCTGCCGTTTCTCGGCAGGCAGCAGCCTGATTCCGTACGCGAAGTTACGTGCCTGCTGTCCGGTGACGGCCTCGCAGTAACTGTATGCGGCCTGTACCGGCGCCGACATGCACGTCGTCTGTCCCTCCACGGTCCGGCTCACCCCTCTCTCCGCACTCTTCGCAAGACAACTCCCACCTCGCGCAGCAGGCTGGGCTTGGCGGGCTTGGGCGGTCCGGGCAGTACGTCGAACCCGGCGGCCGCGATCGCGGTGAGGGCGGCACGCCCCCCTCCCACAAATCCGGCGAGAAGCAGCTTGAGCCTGCCGTGGACGCTACCCACCAGGGGGGTGCCTTCATTCAGCAGGTTCCGGGCGCGTTCTGCTTCGTATGCAACCAGTGCGCGCACCGATGCGCCCCCGGAGGGGGTTGCCAGGTCGGCCTCGGTGACATGGAACCGGGCCATGTCCTCGGCCGGCAGATAGATCCGGTCGCGGCCGAGGTCCTCGGTGACGTCCTGGAGGTGCTCGACGATCTGCAGGGCGGTGCAGACGGCGTCGGAGCGGCGGATCCGCTCGGGGCTCGCGGTCCCCGTGATCTGGAGGACCAGCCGGCCGACGGGATTGGCGGAGAGCTCGCAGTAGGCGAGCAACTCCTCGTACGTCCCGTACCGCCGGACCTTCTGGTCCTGCCGGTTCGCCTCGATGAGCCCGAGGAACGGTTCGGGGGTGAGCGAGCAGCGCCGCACGGTGGGGCGCAGTGCACGGAGCAGAGGGTGGCGCGGGCCGTCGCCCGCGGGGTCGAAGACGCGGTGCAGATCGGCCTCGAAGGCGTCGAGCATCGCGAGCCGGTCATCGGTCTGCGCCGGTTCGAGTCCGAGGTGGCGGGCGTCGGCACCGCCGGGGGCGAGGTCGCCATCGCCGATGTCGTCGACGAGGCGGGCGTATCCGTAGACAGCCATCAGATCGTTACGCCACGCGCGCGGCAGAAAGAACGGGGCCACAGGGAAGTTCTCGTCCGCGGCCTTGTCGAGCGTGGCGGGTACGGCGGCGTCATGGCGCGCCTGCCGGGCACGAGTCACCACGGACCGCCCGGCGCGGGGACGGCATATGCGCCTCGGAGCTGGAGATTTTCCGTCATTGCCGTCACATCTCCCGTTCTACACTGCCGACCCAAAACATCCCATTCCGGACACGCCGCCCGCTCTCCCGAGTGCGGTGGACCGTCTAGGGTCGGTACTCCCAGGCGGTATCGCCCCACTTGCCACGAATCAGCACCGGTACAGCTTACGTTGTACAACCTTCAGCCATACGCCCGGGTGCAGTGCACACTGCAGCAACGCTGTCCTTCCCATCAACCTTCCCCGTGCGCAAGGAAATTGACGTCATCCGGCGGGAGGAGATCGCCCCTGGCGTGGCGCAGAGCCCGGTGCACGCCCGCCGGGCGCAGTGGAGGCAATGACGATGGCTCTGCGCGCCGGCTGATCCGTCCGCGGCCCTCGTTGCGCACCGCCGATTCATCCGAATGGGTGACGAAACG
>NZ_JBEZKL010000202.1:0-9082 GCF_040704695.1 Streptomyces sp. NPDC048411 | reverse complement strand
GACCGGGCGTCGCACGGGAGGCGGCCTCCCGACCGCTCAGGCGCCCAGTGCCGCCGAGACCACGGCCTTGGCCTCGTCCTGCACCCGGCCGAGGTGATCGGACCCGAGGAACGACTCCGCGTAGATCTTGTAGACGTCCTCGGTGCCCGAGGGGCGGGCGGCGAACCAGGCGTTCTCCGTGGTCACCTTGATGCCGCCGATCGGTGCGCCGTTGCCGGGAGCCGAGGTGAGCACCGCCGTGACCGGTTCGCCGGCCAGCGTGTCGGCCGTGACCTGCTCCGGTGAGAGCTTGGCGAGTACCGCCTTCTGTTCACGGTTCGCGGGGGCATCGATGCGGGCGTACGCGGGCTCGCCGAAGCGGGCGGTGAGCCCGGCGTAGTGCTCGGACGGCGACTTCCCCGTCACGGCGAGGATCTCCGAGGCGAGCAGCGCCAGAATGATGCCGTCCTTGTCGGTCGTCCACACCGATCCGTCACGGCGCAGGAACGACGCGCCGGCCGACTCCTCGCCGCCGAATCCGAGCGACCCGTCGACCAGACCGTCCACGAACCACTTGAAGCCGACCGGCACCTCGACCAGCTGCCGTCCGAGATCGTCGGCGACCCGGTCGATCATCCCCGACGACACCAGGGTCTTGCCGACGCCCGCCGCGTCCGGCCACTGATCACGGTGCGCGTACAGGTAGTTGATGGCGACGGCGAGATAGTGGTTCGGGTTCATCAGCCCGCCGTCCGGGGTCACGATGCCGTGCCGGTCCGCATCGGCGTCATTCCCCGTCGCGATCCGATACCGGTCCCGTTGACCGATCAGCGACGCCATCGCGTACGGCGAGGAGCAGTCCATCCGGATCTTGCCGTCCCAGTCCAGCGTCATGAACCGCCAGGTGGGGTCGGTCAGCGGATTGACGACGGTCAGATCGAGCCGGTGCTGCTCGGCGATACGGCCCCAGTACGCGACCGACGCGCCGCCCAGTGGGTCCGCGCCGATCCGGACCCCGGCCGCGCGGATCGCGTCGAGGTCGAGCACGGACGGCAGGTCCGTGACATACGTGCCGAGGAAGTCGTACGTGGAGGTGGTCGGCGCCGCCAGCGCGCGGATGTACGGCAGCCTCCGTACGTCCTTCATGCCGGCCGCGATGATCTCGTTGGCCCGCTCCTGGATCCAGCCGGTCGCCTCGGACCCGGCGGGGCCGCCGTTCGGCGGGTTGTACTTGAATCCGCCGTCGCCCGGCGGGTTGTGCGACGGAGTGACCACCACGCCGTCGGCGAGACCTGAGGTCCGGCCCCGGTTGTGGGCGAGGATGGCGTGCGACACCGCCGGGGTGGGGGTGTAGCCGTCGGCGGAGTCGATCAGCACAGTCACGTCATTGGCGGCGAACACCTCGATCGCGGTGACCCGTGCGGGCTCGGACAGCGCATGGGTGTCGGATCCGAGGAACAGCGGACCGTCCGTGCCCTGCTGCGCACGGTACTCGCTGATGGCCTGACTGGTCGCGGCGATGTGGTCCTCGTTGAACGCCGTGGCCGTT
This sequence comes from Streptomyces sp. NPDC048411, assembly GCF_040704695.1. Classification (NCBI taxonomy): domain Bacteria; kingdom Bacillati; phylum Actinomycetota; class Actinomycetes; order Kitasatosporales; family Streptomycetaceae; genus Streptomyces; species Streptomyces sp. NPDC048411. The sequence goes on along the minus strand of NZ_JBEZKL010000202.1, from coordinate 7,554 downwards.
GACGTCCCGCGGTGACCCGAGGTGCCGAACGCCACCCGCTGGTCCGGCTCGGCCGGATCGGGATGCAACGTGTAATACGCCGTCACCAGCCTGGCCACATCGGTCAGGTCCTCCGGACGTGCCTGCTGTCCGGCTCGTTCGTGCGGCATCTGCCCACTCCTCCGTATCGATCGGTCGTTGCGATTTGCCCGCCGGATCAGTTTCCCCGATGGCCGACGTGGACCGGTGGCTGCCCGGCCGTACGCACCGCTACGGCGGCGGCGTACCCGGCCGGGACCAGCACATCGGTGACGGTCCAGCCCGGGGGGCCGGGCTCCGGCACGGGCCCGGTGCCCAGATGGTCCAGCGAGAGCTCGCGTGCGAGCCCGATCCCCTCGCCCTTCAGATAGGCCTCTTTGCGGGTCCACGCCCGGGCGAAGGCGACGGGCCTGTCCTCCGCGCGGAGTTCTGCCAGCTCCTTTACCTCCGCCGGATGCAGCATCGCCCCGACGTCCGCAGCGGCCGTGCCGTTCGGTACCGCCTCCACGTCCACCCCGACCGGCGCGGCGGCGAACGCCAGCAGCGACAGGTCCCGGCTGTGCGACAGGGAGAAATGCACCCCGCCGTCGGTCGCCGGACGGCCGTGCGGACCACCGCAGGACGGGCACGGCTCACGGACCAGCCGCACCTCGCGCGGTTCGACACCCAGCCGGGCGCCGAGCAGCATCCGCAGCGCCACATGGGCCGTGACATAGCAGCGCCGGTCGGCCGGAGCGACGAATCTCCCGGCACGCCGCTGTTCCCCGGCGTCGAGAATTCCGTGCGCGAGCCGCTCGGCCGCATCACCGTGCCGCACCGCGTCCACGATCCACAGGGCAGGTACCCCGGCAGGCCAGGAGGGCAGCACGCCCCGGGCGCCGTCCGCCGGGCTGAAATCGATGGGCTGAAGCACCGGTCGGATCATCTCCAATCACCTGGCGAACGCCGTGAGGGAGTGTCACCGGCGCGGGGAGCAGCGCCAATTCTATGGAGACCCCCGACCGGATCCGGCATGGATTCGTCCACGATGTGAGCAGGTCACCGCGCCAGGGAGGACAGAGATGACGCCCCACCAGACATGGTGTTGACGCGACCTGTTGCGCTGTCCGGATGATCATGCTCAAGGCGGCAGTGGGTCCCGGACGAAGGACAGGTGTCCGCTCTTGTTCGCGCTCGATCCAGGCATTCCAGGAGTCATGCATGCGTTTGCGTACACGATGGGCGTCGGCCGCCCTGCTGCTGCTCGTACCGCTGATCAGCAGTGCCTACGCCGCCGCCGCCGTTCCGGGTGACGGCGGCGTCGTGGTGGAACGTTCCGCGCGGGCCGTTCCGGGGCAGTACATCGTCACCCTCGAGCCAGAGTACTCGGCGTCCTCCGCCATGGAGCAGCTCGGCGTGAAGCCCATGTTCACATACAACAGTGTGATGCGCGGCTTCGCCGCCGTGCTCAGCCCCGCTCAGCTGGCCACAGTCCGCTCGTCACCCGGTGTGGCGGCGGTCGAGGAGAACTCCGCGGTCACCGTGAGCGAGCCGCCCGCCGCGTCCGCCGCCGTGCCGTCGCGCTCCGCGCTCACGGCGGCGAGCTGGGGACTGGACCGGATCGACCAGCGGAAGCTTCCGCTCGACCACGCGTACAACGTGACGGCCACCGGCAGGGGCGTCACGGCGTACGTCGTCGACACCGGAATCGACACCCGGAACAGTGAGTTCGGGGGGCGCGCCGTCGTCGGATTCGATGCCGTCTCCGACGGTCACGCCGGTCAGGACTGCCATGGCCACGGCACGCACGTGGCCGGCACGATCGGCGGTGCCACCTACGGAGTCGCCCGACAGGTGTCCCTTGTCGCCGTGCGCGTTCTCAACTGCAAGGGGAATGGGACCGCGGCCGGGATGCTGGCCGGATTCGACTGGGTGGCCGGGCATGCCAAGCAGCCCGCGGTCCTGAACGCCTCCCTCGGCGGCCCGGGGTCCGCGGCGGTCGACGACGCCATCGACGCCATTGCGGCCCGGGGGACCCTGCCCGTCGCCGCGGCGGGGAACAGTTCGTTGGACGCCTGCACCATCTCTCCCGCCCGCGCGGCACACGTGGTCACCGTCGCGGCCAGCGACGCTCAGGACCGGCAGACCAGCTTCAGTAACTACGGCCCCTGCGTGGAGATGTACGCCCCCGGCTCGGCGATCGTATCGGCCAAGCTCGGCGGTGGTTCCGTGGCCATGAGCGGAACCTCCATGGCCAGCCCCCATGTTGCCGGGATCGCCGCTCTCTACAAGCAGTGGAAGCCGGCCGCCACGCCGAACGACCTCACTCGCTGGCTCGTCGACCAGTCGACCAAGAACGTCCTGTCGTCCCTGGGCGCGGGTTCGCCGAACCGGCTCCTCTACACCGGAGGGCTCTGATCCCGATCCGCTGAAGCCGTCCGACCGGCGGGGTCCGCATGCGCGGGCCCCGCTTGCTGCTGTGCGGAGCACAGTTCTTTCGCTCTCCCACACGTCCATCGCGCTGACGGCGGCGCGGGCGGATCGCGGCGGTTGCGGGGCTGCGGCACAGTGGTCGTATGGATGATCTCAACGCCCTCGCCGACGAGCATCTGGCCGCCGCCCGTACGTCCCCGCACGGCCGCAGTGCCCACCTGCTGCTGCGGCAGGAGCCCCTGCGACAGACGGTCATCGCGCTCACCGCGGGCTCGGCCCTCGACGAGCACAACGCGCCGCCCGCCGCCTCGCTCCAGGTCCTGCGGGGGTCCGTCCGCCTCACCGCAGCCTCCGGCGATGTGGAAGTGACCGCTGGAGGGCTGCAGCCCATCCCGCACGAGCGGCACGGACTGCTGGCGCTGCAGGACGCGGTGGTGCTGCTGACCGCGGTCAACGACTGACCTCAGCGCGCCCGGACCCGTACCCGCTCCAGCACCCAGAGCACGAAGCTGCCCGCGGCCAGCGAGCCGCCCAGGACGCAGATGCCGGTCCAGCCCGCGCGCGACCAGACCACCGAGGCGAGTGCGGCTCCCGCGGCCCCGCCCAGGAAGAAGAGGGTCATGAACCCGGAGTTGATCCGGTTGCGGGCCTCCGGCCGGAGCGCGTAGATCACGTTCTGACTGCTGTTGAGTGCCGCCTGCTGGGCCACGTTCAACGAGATCACGCCGAGCGCGAGCCACAGCAGCGAGGACTGGCCGGCGAGAAGCGGCAGCCAGGAGAGGGCGAGCAGGGCGGCCGAGGCCCCGGAGACCGCCTGCACACGGCCGCGGTCGCTCAGCCGGGCCGCGAAGTTCATGCCCACCACACCGATGACGCCCACCAGTCCGAAGAGTCCGATCGCGGCCGCGTTCCAGTTGTAGGGCGCCCGGGTCAGCAGGAAGGTCAGCGCGGTCAGCTGCACGCTGTACGAGGCCATGGAGAAGGCGGCGACGGCGGACCGCCAGCGCAACAGGGGCTCGGTGCGCAGCAGGGAGACGGTGGAGCGCAGTAGCCCGGCGTAACCCATCGGGGCCGTGTCGTCCGAACGGGGCAGCCGGGGCAGATGGCGGTGCAGGAGCACCGCCATGGCGGCCATGAGCAGGGCGTTCACCCAGTACGCAGTCCGCCAGCCGCCGAGCTCCGACAGCGCGCCGGAGGCCAGGCGCCCGACCAGGCCGCCCAGCAGGACTCCCGACATGACGAGGCCGACGATCCTGCCGCGTTCGGCCGGAGCCGCAAGGGTCGCCGCGAACGGCACCACGACCTGGGCGCCGACGGAGGTGAGCGCCGTGAGAGCCGTCCCGGCGATCAGCAGGGGGCCACTGGGGGCACCGGCGGTCAGCAGCAGGAAGAGCGCCGTCAGCGCGAACAGGCCCACCGCCAGCCTTCGGCGCTCCATGACGTCCCCGAGCGGAACCAGCAGGATCAGGCCCAGCGCGTATCCGCCCTGGGCGGCGGTCACGATCAGCCCCGCCGCCGTGACACCGATGTGCAGATTCGCCTCGATCACGTCGAGGAGCGGCTGTGCGAAGTAGTTGCCGGCGGCCGAGAGTCCGGCCGCGACAGCCATCAGGAGAACGAGCCCGCGGCCGAGGACGGGCGACGCCTCGGGCGGGATCGGCAGAGCCGGGCTGCGCCGTAGCGCCTGTGTGGAGTGAGCCATGCCCCCAGCCTCGGGGACCGGACATCCATGAGTCCAACACATGTTTTTCATTCGATCGATCGTGATTCACGATAGATGTATGGAGCTTCAGCAGATGCGGTACGTGGTGGCGGTGGCGGAGCTGGAAAACTTCACGCGCGCCGCGAAGAAATGCCTGGTCGTCCAGTCGGCCCTGAGCCATCAGATCGCCCGTCTGGAGAAGGAGCTCGGCGCCCGGCTGTTCGATCGCACGAGCCGCCAGGTCCGGCTCACCGCCGCCGGTGAGGCCTTCCTGCCCGCGGCCCGGCAGGCGCTGGACGCGGCCGAGCGGGCCCGCGCCGAGGTGACGGCAGCGGCGGGGGAAATCAGCGGGCGTCTCGGGATCGGAGCGATCCCGACGCTTTCCGCGGTCGACATCCCGGCCGCACTGCGGGAGTTCCATCTCCGCCACCCGAAGGTCCGTATCGACCTGAGGGAAGGGGCGAGCAAGGACCTCGTCCAGGAAGTGCAGGACGGGACGCTCGACGTGGCGTTTCTCGGTGTACTGCCGAGCTACCGGCTGAAGGGGGTGCGCGACCGCGAGCTGGGTCGCGGGGAACTCGCCGCCGTGGTGGCGCCCGGCCACCCGCTGGCCGACGAGTCCCAGGTGGACCTGGAGCGGCTGGCGCGGGAGACGTTCGTCGACTACCCCGCCGGCACCGCGGCCCGCGCCCAGTCGGAGGAGGCCTTCGAGGCGTGCGGACTCACCCGTGAAGTGGCGTTCGAGGTCAGCGGAACGGATTTCATCGTCCGGTTGGTACGCAGCGGCCTGGTCGTCGCTCTCCTGCCCGCCGCGTTCGCGGCGGAGCTGACGGGGCTCACCGTGCTTCCGGTGCGCAATGCGCCCGCACGGACGGAACGGCTGGTGTGGAGCCGGTTCCGCCCCACACCGGCGGCTGCGGCATTCCTGGCGGGTCTGGACATCGTGGACGACGAGCTCTGTCCCAAGACCCTCTGAGGAGAGACTTTCGGCCCGCCGGGCCGACAGCGGGTACGGGACCGGCGCCCCGCCGAGGGATGCCCCGGCAAGGACCTGGGCAGGTAGTGGTGTACGAGCCGGACCGGGGCCGGGCAGTCGGGTGCAGAAGGGTGTGCGATGTGAGCGAGCGGACCGAGTGGCAGTTCTCCGACGACCGTGGACAACTGTCGAGTGCCGGGCGGCGCCCGTCGCGTGTGCTCGCCTATGTCCAGGCCGGGGCCACGCTGTGGGACCACGGGATACGTCCGAGCGGGATCTTCGGATCGGATCACGACGGTGAGTCGCCCGACGGGGCCAAGACCGGATCGCTGCCGCTCACCGAGGTCGACTATCTCGGTGCGGGCAGCGTCCTGGACGTGGACACCCTCCTGCGGGGCGAGCCGGACCTCGTGGTGGCCGTCAGCTACGGGGGAGGGCATGTCTACGGGCTGGCCCCGGAGACCGCCAAGCACCTGGAGGAGCACGTTCCGGTCGTCGTGATCGACGTGGGCCAGGCACGCACCCTCGCCGACATCGGTGACCGGTTCGCCGAGCTCGCCCGCTCGCTCGGGGCCGAGGAGGGAGGGCCGCCGGCGACGCAGGACCTGGAAGCAGCCCGGGAGCGGCTGCGCAGTCTCGCTGCCGGCCCGTCCCGGCCCCGGGTCCTCGCCCTGTCACCGGCGGGGCAGGACCAGGCGCATCTCGCGCGTCCCCGCATGTGGCCGGAGCTGCGCGTACTGGCGGAACTGGGCGTCGACGTCCTCGAACCGGCCGCCGGGCCCGGTGCCAACTGGTCCACGGTCGGCTGGGCGCAGGCGGCGGCCCTCCGTCCCAGGATCCTGCTCACCGACATCCGGTCCAATGCCACACCCCTGGACCGGCTCCGGTCGAACGCTGACTGGTCGGCCCTGGAGCGGGCGGCCGCGGTGGTGCCGTGGAATCCGGAACCGGTCTGCAGCCCGCAGGCCCATGCACGGTTCCTGACGCTGGTGGCCGACGCGGTGGAGGCGGCGCAGGGCCGGTAGCGCGCACCGGAACCGTTACACCGCCCGGCGCGTCCGACAGGCAAGCGGCGAGGGCCGAGGGCGGACAGGGGCGGGGCATGAACAGAGGCAGGGCGAGCGGAACGGTCGTGGTGATCCTGGTGACCGCGCTGTCGGTGGTGGCGTGCGGGGGTGCCTCCGAGGATCTCGTGACGGAGGGGAGTCCACCGGCCACGCCCTACAGCGGCCCGCTCGACGTACCGCATCCGAACGTCGAAGCCGACACCCCGCGGGCGAGGAAGACGGAATCGGGGGCAGCCGGCCGCGCTCTGGAATGCGCGGGGGACATCTACTCCGGCGGCGGCAGTGAACCCTGGAGCAAGGGCGACGGCGGGGCGACGCCCGAGGAAGGGCTCAAGCTGTACTTCGAGTTCGAGCAGCCCGATCTGCCGCAGTACGGCTATCGCGTGGAACGCGAGGAGGCGGACCGGGTCCTGTACTCGTTCGACGTGGACCGCAGGACGAAGATCGCCGTTGTCGTCGCCAAGGACCGCAAGGGGCGCCCGGGCTGGGGTCCGGAGACCGCCGCCTCGTGTGACCCGGCGGAGCTGCCGTCGAGCTACACGGACAAGCTGCCGTACCGGGTCTGGACCGACAAGGACGGCCACCGGGTGCCCGTGTCCGAGCTGAACAGCTCGGCCGGCGAGGCGCACTGCGACTGGCAGGAGGCGAACTTCCTTGAATGGGGCGCGGGTTCGGGGGAGGGTTCGGCCGACCGGAAGGTCTATGCGCGTGACCCGAAGGGCGTACTCCCGTCCGGCATGCTCACCTCGGAGTACGACGGGGACGTGACGATGCCCACCGGTGCGCGCTCCACGGGCTACCACCTGGACGACTGGGAACTGTGGCTGACGGACGACCTGTCCAGGGCCTATGTCCGCACCCCGGACGGGGTGGAGGCGTGGCCCGCCGTGAAGCAGCACATGGGATGCCGGTGACCTGTCCGGCGTGCCGGGCCCCATGACGGCTTTGAGGGTCCGCCCTCAAGCGCCGGACGGGCCCGGCAAGCATCGGGCCACGGCCCCGCCCCCCGTACGGACCGTCTGCGATCGCGCCCCCCGGCTTCGTTCGCGAGGCTGGGCTGAGCCGAGCCCGTACGTACGTCCCCAGGAGCAGGCATGCAGCAGGACAAGCACCCTTCCTACCATCCCGTCGTCTTCCGTGACCGCTCCGCGGGCTACGCCTTCCTGACCCGGTCCACCGCCTCCAGCGAGCAGACCATCCAGTGGGACGACGGCGAGACCTATCCCGTCATCGACGTGGAGATCTCCGCCGAGAGTCACCCCTTCTTCACTGGCAAGGCCCGGGCGGGGGCGCCTTCGCGCATGTTGCCGACCCATGGAAGGTCTTGATCAGATGCCGGCCATCCCTGTTTCCTCGGAGCCGCACGCAGCCGAGATCCG
>NZ_JBEZKL010000201.1:0-9153 GCF_040704695.1 Streptomyces sp. NPDC048411 | reverse complement strand
GGTAGGGAGTGGGATCCCGACCGCGGGGGAGGCCGTTGCCGTGCGGGCGTGGCGCCACGACACGCCCGCACGGTGTTTTCACGGCAGTACGGCGATGCCGTCGAGCTCGACGAGTGCCTGTTCGTCCCAGAGCCTGGCCGCCCCGATGACCGCCATCGCCGGGTAGTCGCGGCCGGCCAGCCGTTGCCAGATCCGCCCGAGTTCGGGGGCGTGTACGCGGTAGTCGGCGACATCCGTGGCGTAGACGGTCATCCGCGCCAGGTCGGCCGGAGAGCCCCCGGCCGCACGCAGCGCGGTGAGCAGATTGGTCAGGGCCGTCGCGAACTGCTCGGGCAGCGTGGCGCCGATGACCTTGCCGTCCCGGTCCAGGGCGGTCTGTCCGGCCAGAAGGACCAGGCGGCTGCCGGTTGCCGTGACGGCGTGTGAGAAGCCCGTGGGCGGGGACAGTTCGGCGGGATTGATCCGGTGGATCGGACTCATGCGGGCAGCTCCTGATTCACGGTCGGCGTCCGGTGCGAGGTCGGCGTCCGATGCGCGGTCCCCGTCGCTGTCTCCGTCGTCGGCGCGTACAGCTCCTTGGCGATGATCGTGCGCTGGACCTCGCTGGCGCCCTCGTAGATCCGCGGGGCACGCACCTCCCGGTAGAGATGTTCGAGCAGGTGCCCCCGGCGGAGCGCGCGGGCGCCGTGCAGCTGGACGGCTGCGTCGACGACGTACTGCGCCGCCTCGGTGGCGTACAGCTTCGCCATCGCCGCCCGGCCCGGTACGCCGGGCTCCCCCGCGTCGTACGCCGCCGCGGCCGCGTACACGAGAAGCCGCGCGGCCTCCGTGCGGGTGGCCATCTCGGCGACCTGGTGGGCGACGGCCTGCAGTTCCTTCAGCGGGCCACCGAACGCGGTGCGTCGCGCGGTGTGGTCGAGGGTCGCGTCGAGGGCGGCGCGGGCCATGCCGACGGCGAACGCGCCGACGCTGGGACGGAACAGATTGAGGGTGTTCATGGCGACCCCGAAGCCGCGGTCCTGTTCGCCGAGCACATCGTCGGGCGTGACCGGGACCCCGTCGAAGGCGAGGGCGCCGATCGGGTGCGGGGAGAGCATGTCGAGGGCGGTGCCGGTCAGTCCCGGGCGGTCGGCAGGGACCAGGAACGCGGTGACGCCGCGGGCTCCGGCACCTGGTGTCGTACGGGCGAAGACGGTGTAGAAGTCCGCCTCGGGGGCGTTGGAGATCCAGCACTTCTCACCGGTCAGCCGCCAGCCGGCCGGGGCGTGTTCGGCCGCCAGGGCGAGCGCCGCGGCGTCGGAGCCGGCGCCGGGCTCACTCAGCGCGAAGGCGGCGACGGCACGGCCGGCCCGCACCTCGGGAAGCCAGCGTGCCCGGTGGGCCGGGGTACCCGCCTGGACCAACGGGTATGTGCCGAGTCCCTGGAGGGCCAGCGCGGTCTCGGCCTCCGTGCAGCCGCGGGCGAGGGACTCCCGCAGCAGGCAGAGGTCGAGGGCGCCGGAGGAGAAAAGACGGTCGAGCAGACCGAGTTCGCCGAGGGCGGCGATCAGCGGGCGGTTGACGTGCCCCGGTTCGCCCTTCTCGGCGAGAGGGCGCAGCTCATGTTCGGCCAGGGCGCGCAGCTCTTCGCACCAGGCGGTCTGTGCCGGATCGAGTGAGAATGCCGTCATACCGGCGCCTCTCCTGTCCCCTATCGCGAACTGTTGACTACCGTCATTCAAACGCTACGCTCCATGGGCGACAAGGGGGCGATCCGCTATGGACCCGAAGACCTCAGCGCACCTCGACACCTTTGCCCGGGAGCATCTGCCACCCACGGACCAGTGGCCGGAACTGGTCTTCGGCCTTCCCGAGCTGAACTATCCGGACCGGCTGAACTGTGCCGCCGAGCTCCTCGACGGCACAGTCGCCCGCCTCGGTCCCGACCGCCCCGCCTTCCATACGCCCCAGGGCGAGATCTGGAGCTACGGGGAGCTCCAGGACCGGGTCGACCGGATCGCCCACGTCCTGACCTCCGATCTGGGGGTCGTCCCCGGCAACCGGGTTCTGCTCCGCGGCCCCACCACGCCCCACCTCGCCGCCTGCTGGCTGGCCGTGCTGAAGGCGGGCGCGATCGCGGTGACCGTACTGGCCCAGCAGCGGTCCCAGGAGCTCGCCACCATCTGTTCGATGGCCGAGGTCGGTCATGCGCTGTGCGACGTCCGGTCGGTCGACGACCTGGTGAAGGCGGGGGTACCGGGGCTGCGGATCACGGTGTACGGAGGTGACGGCCCCGACGATCTGCTGCACCTGGCCGAGGGGCGGCCTGGGCCCTACCGTGCCGTGGACACGGCCGCGGACGATGTCGCACTGATCGCGTTCACCTCGGGCACCACCGGACGGCCCAAGGGCTGCATGCACTTCCACCGCGATGTGCTCGCCATCGCCGACACCTTCTCCCGCCACGTCCTGCAGCCCCGTCCCGACGACGTGTTCGCGGGCAGTCCGCCACTTGGCTTCACCTTCGGGCTCGGCGGCCTGGTGGTCTTCCCGCTGCGGGCCGGGGGGTCGGCCCTGCTGCTGGAACAGGCCGGTCCGCGGCAGCTGCTGCCCGCGCTGGCCGCCCACCGCGTCTCGGTCCTGTTCACCGCGCCGACCGCCTACCGCGTGATGCTCGACCACCTCGACAAGCACGATCTCGCCGCGCTGCGGCGCTGCGTGTCGGCGGGCGAGAACCTGCCCGTGGCGACCTGGCAGTCCTGGTACGAGCGGACCGGCCTGCGCATCATCAACGGCATAGGCGCCACCGAACTGCTGCACATCTTCATCTCCGCCGCCGACGACGTGATCCGCCCCGGCACCACCGGGGTTCCCGTGCCCGGCTGGGAGGCGCGTGTGCAGGACCGGGACGGCCACGCGGTGCCCGACGGGGAGCCGGGGCTGCTCGCCGTCCGCGGCCCGGTCGGCTGCCGCTATCTCGCCGACATCCGCCAGTCGGAGTACGTACAACACGGCTGGAACCTCACCGGCGACACGTACACACGTGACAGCGACGGCTACTTCCACTACGTCGCGCGTGCCGACGACATGATCATCTCCTCCGGGTACAACATCGCGGGCCCCGAGGTCGAGGACGCGCTGCTGCGCCATCCCGAGGTCTCCGAGGTGGCGGTGGTCGGGCATCCGGACGAACTGCGCGGGCAGATCGTGGTGGCGTACGTGGTGCTGCGCGAGGGCGGCGGAGCGTCGGCCGACGAGCTGCGCACACACATGAAGAACGAGCTCGCCCCCCACAAATGCCCGCGTGTCATCGAATTCGTGCCGGCGCTTCCCCGGACCGCCACCGGCAAGCTGCAGCGGTTCCGGCTGCGGAGCGACGGGGACCGGACCGGCGCACGGGACCTAGAGTGATCACGTGGCCGAGCAGCACACCCCCAGATCCCTGATCGTCACCCTCTACGGCGCGTACGGTCGCGCCCCCGGCAATGCCCCGCTGCCGGTGGCCGAACTGATCCGACTGCTGTCCGTCCTCGGTGTCGACGCCCCGTCCGTACGTTCCTCCGTCTCCCGGCTGAAGCGGCGCGGGCTGCTCGTCCCTGCGCGTACCGTGAGCGGCGCGGCCGGGTACGCGCTGTCGTCCGATGCCCGCCAGCTGCTGGACGACGGCGACCGGCGGATCTATGCGCACCCGTCGCCACCGCTCCAGGACGGCTGGGTGCTCGCCGTCTTCTCCGTACCGGAAGCGGAACGGCACAAGCGGCACCTGCTGCGCTCGCGGCTGGCCCGGCTCGGCTTCGGCACGGCGGCGCCCGGGGTGTGGATCGCGCCCGCCGCGCTGTACGACGAGACCTGGCACACGCTGGAGCGGCTGGAACTCGCCCCGTATGTGGACCTGTTCCGCGGGGAACACCTCGGCTTCGCCGCGACGCGGGAGTCCGTGGCGCGCTGGTGGGACCTCGACGCGATCGCCCGGCTCCACGTGGACTTCCTGGAGCAGCACGAACCGGTGCTGCGGGCCTGGGAGTCACGCACCGGTGCCCCCGATCCCGAGACCGCCTACCGGGACTATCTGGCGGCCCTGGACTCGTGGCGGCAGCTGCCGTACGCCGATCCGGGCCTGCCGGAGGAGCTGCTGCCGAAGGAGTGGCCGGGGGGGCGGTCGACGGAGGTGTTCGGGCTGCTGCACGCTCGGCTGCGGGACGCGGGGGCGCGGTTCGTACGGTCATGAGCTGCCGCGGGTGCCGAAATGCAGGTGCTCCCGATGCCCCGCGCCCGGCAGGATGAGCTATGACCTGGACCTTTACGGATGATGTCGAAGCGTTCCTGGAGGTGGCGGGCGCCTCGCTGGCGGCCCGCCCCGCCGAGAACACCCTGGTACTGACCGTCACCGCAACCCTGCGGCGCAGCGGCCCGCACGCGTACGGCGATACCGCGCCGTTGCTGGGGTGGTGGCGCGGGGCGGACGGCGAGGTCGCGGGAACAGTGGTGCAGACTCCGCCCTATCCCCCGCTGCTGGGCACGGTCGCCCCCGAGGCCCTCGTCCCACTGACCGCGGCACTCCCCCTGACCAGCGTCAACGCGGACCGCCCCACCGCCGAGGCACTGGCCGCCTGCTGGCCCGGCCACCGCGTCGACCAGGAACAACGGCTCTACCGGCTCGGTGAGTTGATCCCACCGTCCCCCGCCCCCGAGGGCACCCCGAAAACCGCCACGACCGCCGACCGCGAGCTGCTCCTGGCCTGGCATCTCGCCTTCGCCGAAGAAACCGGCCAGCCCGGCACCCACGCAGAGCGGCTGGTGGACGAGCGGACGGCGTCCGGCGGGCTGACACTCTGGGAGACCGGCGATGTCCCGGTCTCGATGGCGGGCGTCTCACCCCGGGTCGCGGGCACGGTACGGGTCTCGACCGTGTACACACCGCCGGAGTACCGGGGTCACGGCTATGCGGCAGCGGTGACGGCTGACGTCAGCCGGGCGGCACGGGAGGCGGGCGCGGCCGAGATCCTGCTGTTCACGGACCTCGCCAATCCGACCAGCAACGGCGTGTATCAACGGATCGGCTTCCGGCCCGTCTCGGACCGGCTGCTGATCAGTGCGCAGGACACCGGCGCAGAGAAAAGATGAACGAGTCCGGTGATGTCCGGGGCCGCTCTGGCTGATCGCCGCGAATGCGGTGCGCTTGTGGCGGTACGGGGAGGGCGGTCAGGAACTGCGGCCCGGCACCACGTCGGAGTGTCTCGCGCTCACCCCAGGGTGAGCCGCGGCTTCGGTGCGTCCGTGCGGCCGGTCGGTGGTGTGCGGCTGCCCGCGCGGTACGGGAGCGGCCAGGGTGCGCCCGGTCCCGCATAGCCCTGGTCGGCCGCCGCGTGCAGGGTCCAGTGCGGGTCGTAGAGGTGCGGGCGGGCCAGGGCGCAGAGGTCGGCGCGGCCCGCCAGCAGCAGGGAGTTGACGTCGTCCCAGGAGGAGATCGCGCCGACTGCGATGACGGGCACGACCAGGGTGTTGCGGATCCGGTCGGCGTACGGGGTCTGGTACGAGCGGCCGTACTCGGGGCGTTCGTCCGGGACGACCTGGCCGGTGGAGACGTCGATGGCGTCGGCGCCGTGCGCGACGAACGCGCGGGCGATCTCGACGGCGTCCTCGGCCGTCGTGCCGCCGTCGGCCCAGTCGGTGGCGGAGATCCGGACGGTCATGGGCCGGTCGTCGGGCCACTCGGCGCGGACCGCGTCGAAGACTTCGAGGGGGAAGCGGAGTCGGTTCGACAGCGGTCCGCCGTAGGTGTCGGTGCGTCGGTTGGTGAGCGGCGAGAGGAATCCGGAGAGCAGGTAGCCGTGCGCGCAGTGGAGTTCGAGCAGGTCGAAGTCGCAGGTGACGGCGTGCCGGGCGGCTGCGGCGAACTGGGCGCGGATGACCTCGAGTCCGGCCCGGTCCAGGGCGTGCGGGACCTGGTTGACTCCTTCCGCGTACGGGATCGGGGAGGCGGCGGACAGGGGCCAGTTGCCCGCGTCGAGCGGCTGGTCGATGCCGTCCCACATCAGCTTGGTGGATCCCTTGCGGCCGGAATGGCCGAGCTGGATACCGATCGCCGTGCCCGGCGCCGAGGTGTGGACGAAGTCGGTGATCCGGGTCCAGGCGGCCGCCTGTGCGGGGGTGTACAGGCCGGCGCAGCCGGGGGTGATGCGGCCTTCGGCGCTGACGCACACCATCTCGGTCATGACGAGCCCGGCGCCGCCGAGCGCACGGGCGCCCAGGTGGACGAGGTGGAAGTCGCCGGGGACGCCGTCGACCGCCGAGTACATGTCCATCGGCGAGACGACGACACGGTTGCGGAGTTCGAGACCGCGCAGCCGCAGCGGGGTGAACATCGGCGGGGTGTCCGGGGCGCAGCCGAACTCCTCCTCGACGGCCGCGGTGAAGCCGGCGTCGCGCAGCCGCAGGTTGTCGTGGGTGACGCGGCGGCTGCGGGTGAGGAGGTTGAAGGCGAACTGGCGGGGCGCCTGGTCGACGTACGTACCGAGCTCCTCGAACCAGCGCAGGCTTGCCGCGGCGGCGCGCTGGGTCGATTCGACGACAGGGCGGCGCTCGGTCTCGTACGCGGAGAGGGCGGCGGGCAGGTCGGGCTGTTCCTCGATGCAGGCGGCGAGCGCGAGGGCATCCTCGACGGCGAGTTTCGTACCGGAGCCGATGGAGAAGTGGGCGGTGTGCGCGGCGTCGCCGATGAGGACGGTGTTGGCGTGCGACCAGTGGGCGTTGACGACGGTACGGAAGGTGAGCCAGGAGGAGTTGTTGGAACGCAGCGGGCGGCCGCCGAGGACATCGGCGAAGATCTTGGCGCAGCGCTCCGTCGAGGCTGCGGCGTCCATGGTGTCGAACCCGGCCGCGCGCCAGACCTCCTCGCGCATCTCGACGATGACGGTGGAGGCACCGGATTGATGCGGCGGCCCGGAGGGCCTCGCCGAGGGGTGCTGGTCGGGCGACGAGCGGGCGTACGGGTAGGCATGCAGCTGCATCACGCCGTGTTCGGTCTCGGCGATCTCGAAGCGGAAGGCGTCGAGGGCGAAGTCGGCGGCGAGCCAGATGTAGCGGTTGCGGTGGGCGGTGAGGGTGGGCCGGAAGGTGTCGGCGTACGCCTCGCGGGTGGCGCTGTGCACCCCGTCGGCGGCGATCACCAGATCGTGCGTCGCGGCGAGTTCGGCGGCGGGCGGGGCCTCTTCGCGGAAGCGGAGCCGTACCCCCAGCGACCGGCAGCGCTCGTGCAGGATCTCCAGGAGCCGGCGGCGGCCCAGCGCCGCGAAGCCGTGGCCGCCGGATGTCTGGGTCCGGCCGCGGTGGACGATGTCGATGTCGTCCCAGCGCACGAACTCGGCCTGGAGCGCCCGGTACACCACGGGGTCGGCGTGCTCGATGCCGCCGAGCGTCTCGTCGGAGAGGACGACACCGAAGCCGAACGTGTCGTCCGGGGCGTTGCGCTCCCAGACGGTGATGGAGCGCTCCGGGTCCAGGCGCTTGAGGAGCGCCGCGGCGTAGAGTCCGCCGGGGCCGCCGCCGATGACCGCGATCCGCCTCGTGCCGTACCGCATCGCGTTACCTGCCTTGCCATTTCGGCGGCCGCTTCTCCGTGAACGCGGCGTGGAACTCGGCGTAGTCGTCGCCGTGCATCAGCAGCGCCTGGGTGGCGGCGTCCATCTCGACGGCGGCGGCGAGCGGCATGTCGAGTTCGGCGGTGAGCAGCGCCTTGGTCTGGGCGAGGGCGAGGGCGGGTCCTTCGGCGAGGCGGTGTGCGAGCGCCGCGGCGCGCGCGTCGGCCTGCCCCTCCTCGGTCAGCTCGCTGATCAGCCCGATCCGTTCCGCCTCGGGGGCGCGGACCTGCTCGCCGAGCATCAGCAGCCGGGTGGCATGGCCGAGACCGACGACGCGCGGCAGCAGATACGCCGCTCCCATGTCGCCGCCGGAGAGTCCGACCCGGGTGAAGAGGAAGGCGAACCGGGCGGACGGGTCGGCGACCCGGAAGTCGGCGGCCAGCGAGAGGACGGCACCGGCGCCCGCGGCGACGCCGTGGACGGCTGCGACCACGGGGAAGGGGCACTCCCGCAGCGCCCGTACGACCTGTCCGGTCATGCGGTTGAAGTCGAGCAGCTGCGCGGTGTCCATCGCCAGGGTGGCGCCGATGATCTCGTCGACGTCGCCGCCGGAGCAGAAGCCCCGCCCCTCGCCGGCCAGCACCAGGGCGCGCACGGAGCGTTCGCGGGACAGCTCGGCAAGGAGATCGCGCAGATCGGCATAGGCGCCGAAGGTGAGCGCATTGAGTTTCTCGGGGCGGGCCAGGGTGACGGTGGCGACGCCGTCGTCCGTCGTCAGCCGTAGATGGCGCCAGTGTTCCGTGCGTGGCGCGGAGCTGGGAAACGGGCTCATGGAGGGTGGTCCCCTTCAGCCGTCGGGCTGCTACCTGCTCTCGAACTTATCACTCATCTGTGACTCCCGTCACGAGTACGCAATAAGGCGGCAGTGAGGGCGAAGTGGCGAAAGTCCCATTCGTACCGGTCGCTCGCCCCTTGTCTGCGTCGTTGCACTTCGTATGGTTGAAACCGAGAAGTCTTGAGCTCCAGAAAGTCGTGACCTCCGGAACGGAAACCTGCTGTGCCCGCCGATGGACCGATCCCCGCCTCCTGGCGTATCGCACTGCCGCACTCGACGGCGGCAGTGCCGATCGCCCGCGCCCTGATCCGTACGGCGCTGACGGACATCGGCGCCTCGGCCGACTCCCTCGACATCGCGGAGCTCCTCACCGCCGAACTGGTCGCCAACGCCGTGGAACACACCGCCGGCGACGATCCGCTCGAGCTGGTGGTGGAGATTCTGGAGACCGGCTGGCAGGTGGAGGTCCACGACCGCGACCCGGCTCCGCCGGGCGATCTCTCCCGGCCCGGTCCTGGCAGCGAACCGGACCCCTGGCAGGAGCACGGCCGGGGCCTGCTGCTGATCCGCACCCTCAGTTCGGCCTGCGGCCATCGCACGACGGAGCACGGCAAGGCGGTCTGGTTCACCCTGCCGTCACATCAGCCCCAGCACTAGGGCGTGTTTCGAAAGTCCCGCCTGCCAGGCGGCGCCTGGCACGCACACTCGCCGCGTTGTCGGGCTCGCCCCGATACGCCCAGTATCGGGGCGACCCTCCGC
>NZ_JBEZKL010000200.1:0-9191 GCF_040704695.1 Streptomyces sp. NPDC048411 | reverse complement strand
CTGCCTGGCGACGCCTGGCACGCACGCGCGCTGCGTTGTCGGGCTCGCCCCGATACGCCCAGTATCGGGGCGACCCTCCGCCTTGCGATCGCACGGACCAGACGCCGCCAGGCCCGCCCTACGGGCGGACGGCGCTACTTTCGAAACACGCCCTAGCCGGGAACCCGGGAGCTGAAGAAGGACCGGATGCTGCGCCGGGCAGGCGCCGTCGCGACGGTCATCTACCTCAGCTCCTCTCTCAGGCAGGGGGAGGCACGTATACCTCTGTGCAGGACCCTACACCCGCGCCCGGACGGCAGTTCGGGTACCGCGCTGAATCGCCGTTCAGTGGCAGAGTCCGGCCTCGTGCTCCGCGTGCCCGCTCGGCTCCAGCTGGAACGTGCAGTGCTCGACGTCGAAGTGGTCGCCGAGACAGCCCTGCAGCTCGTGCAGCAGCTTTTCGTGCCCCATCGAGTCGAGCAGCTCCTGCTGCACCACCACATGGGCGGAGAGCACCGGCATCCCCGAGGTGATGGTCCAGGCATGCAGGTCATGGACGTCCAGCACCCCGGGCAGGGCGGTGATGTGGGCCCGTACCTCGCCCATGTCGACGCCCTTGGGAGCCGCCTCCAGCAGCACATTGAGCGTCTCCCGGAGCAGCTTGACCGTACGGGGGACGATCATCAGACCGATCAGCAGCGAGGCGATCGGGTCGGCGGCCTGCCAGCCGGTGGCCAGGATGATGCCGGCCGAGACCAGCACGGTGACCGAGCCGAGCGCGTCGGCGAGCACCTCCAGATAGGCGCCGCGCACATTGAGGCTGTCCTTCTGCCCGCGCACCAGGAGCGACAGGGAGACCATGTTGGCGGCCAGGCCGACGAGGGCGAAGACGATCGTCAGTCCGCCCCGGGTCTCGACGGGTGTGATGAAGCGCCCGACCGCTTCGTAGAGCAGATAGCCGCCCACGCCGAGCAGCAGCAGGCAGTTGGCCAGAGCGGCGAGGATCTCGGCCCTGGCGTAGCCGAAGGTTCGATTGAGTCCGGCCGGCTTGTTGGCGAAGTGGATCGCCAGCAGCGCCATCCCCAGCCCCAGCGCATCGGTCGCCATATGGGCGGCGTCGGCGATCAGTGCGAGCGAGTCGGAGAGCAGACCACCGATGATCTCCAGGACCATCACGGTGAGTGTGATGTACAGCGCGATCCGCAGCCGCCCCTTGTACGCCGCGGCAGCGGTGCCGGTGGGCGGCGGCCCGCCGTGCGAGTGCCCGTGATCGTGCCCTACCCCCATGGGGACGCCTCCGGTCGTCTTGCGGAACCGGACCCGTATCGGCCCGAGAAGGCCAGTGAACTACGGGTAGGGGGTATCGGGCAACACGGCACTGAACACCGTTGTCATATGCCCTGACCTGCGGAAACGATTGCAGGTCAGGGCGGTGCACCGTTCAGGCGCGGATCATGTGGCGAGTACCTCGGGGTGGCGCAGGCACCAGCCCTCCCAGGCCGACTCGACCATCTCCCGCACCCCGCGCCGGGCCGTCCGGCCCAGCTCCTCGGACCTGCGAGATGCGCCACACCCGTCACCGCGTGCCCGGCGAGCGTACGGTCGAGCAGCGCGCGGTCGGCGGCCGAGCCGCGGATCAGTGGTACATCGGCCGGGAGCCGGTCGCGGATGTCGGTCGACAGGTCGTCGAGCACGACCACCCGCTCCCCGGCGGCCGCCATGGCCCGCACCACATGTGCCCCGATATATCCCGCTCCGCCTGTGGTCAGCCATGTCATACCCGTCAGCCTGGGTCTATGTCGCTGCGGCGTGTGAGCCGAGGCGGAGCCCGGTACCCCCGCGGTTTGTGAGCCGGGGCCGGGATCGACGATGATGATCGCGGGCGGCGCCGCATGATGCCGGTCTGCCTCGAACGGAGCATAAACGGGCAGTGAACTCCCGCTTCCGTTCATCCGATAGCCTCTGCCGACGTGCCGCCGGCCCGCATCCGGGCCGCACTGCCGCGCGCCGACCCTGTCAGCACCAAGGAGTGAGTTCGTCTGTCGACCGCCATCCTCACCGGTGCACCGGTACCCGGATCGTCGCTCGCGGACGATCTGCGGTCGCTGGGCTTCGACGTGCAGGCCGCCGCTGATGTCACGGAGGCCGCCGAGCTGCTCTCCGCGGCTCCCGCCGACGCCCGCGTCGCGCTCGTCGATCCCCGCTTCGTCGGACACGTCCACGCCCTCCGGCTCGGGCTGACCGACCCCCGCTTCCCGGCCGCCACCGTCCCCGGTGCGCTCACCGCGCAGCCGGAGGCGCGTCCCGCGCTCGCCCGCGCCCTGCGCAGCGCCACCGCGGCCGTCGGTGCGGGAATCCCCGTGGGGCCGGCCGGCGCCGCGGACACCGTACCCGTCACCGACCGCACCGTGCCGGGCCGCCTCGCCGTCGCGCTGGAGGCCGAGGGCACCGCCGTGCAGCGCCCGGAACTCGGCTCGCTCGTCGCGGCCGTCCCTGTCGACCAGGCCGTCCGCGCCACCGCGCAGTCCGCCGTGGCCGCGGTCGACGAGGAGGCGGTACGGCTGCGCAGCGCCGTGAAGGCCCGCGACGGCTTCTTCACCACCTACTTCATCAGCCCGTACTCGCGCTACATCGCCCGCTGGTGCGCGCGCCGCGGCCTCACCCCGAACCAGGTCACCACCGCCTCCCTGCTCACCGCGCTGATCGCGGCGGGCTGCGCGGCGACGGGCAGCCGCGGCGGGTACATCGCCGCCGGACTGCTGCTGCTCCTCTCCTTCGTTCTGGACTGCACCGACGGGCAGCTCGCCCGCTACTCGCTGCAGTACTCGACGATGGGCGCCTGGCTGGACGCCACGTTCGACCGGGCCAAGGAGTACGCGTACTACGCGGGCCTCGCCCTCGGCGCGGCCCAGGGCGGCGACGACGTATGGGCGCTCGCCCTCGGCGCGATGGTGCTGCAGACCTGCCGCCATGTCGTCGACTTCTCGTTCAACGAGGCCAACCACGACGCGGTCGCCAATTCGAGCCCGACGGCAGCCCTCTCCGACAAGCTCGACAGCGTCGGCTGGACGGTCTGGCTGCGCCGGATGATAGTGCTGCCGATCGGCGAGCGCTGGGCGATGATCGCCGTGCTGACCGCGGTGACGACCCCGCGGATCGTCTTCTACGCTCTGCTGATCGGCTGCTCCGTCGCCGCCTGCTACACCACCGCCGGCCGCCTGCTGCGCTCGCTGACCCGCAAGGCGCAGCGCACCGACCGGGCCGCCCAGGCGCTTGCCGACCTCGCGGACTCCGGGCCGCTGGCCGGCCTCGTCGCGGCGAGGGGTCCCCGTATCCGGGGCGGATGGGCCGCCCCGGTGGTGGCCCTCGTCGGTGCGGCCGCCCTGATCGGCGCCGCTCTGCTGCAGCCGTTCGGCAGCCGGCAGATGATCGTCGCCGCGGTGTTCTACTCGGTCTGCTCCGGCATCGCCGTCGCCCGCCCCCTCAAGGGCGCACTCGACTGGCTCGTGCCCCCGATATTCCGGGCGGCGGAGTACTGCACGATCCTTGCTCTGGCCGCCCGCAGCGACGTCGATCAAGCCCTTCCTGCGGCTTTCGGGCTGATTTCGGCCGTCGCCTACCATCACTACGACACGGTGTACCGCATTCGCGGGGGCACCGGCGCGCCGCCCCGGTGGCTGGTGCGAACGATCGGTGGGCACGAGGGCCGGACCCTGGTGGTGGCCGTACTCGCCGCCGTACTCACTCAGCATTCAGGTTTCACCATGGCACTCACCGCTCTCGCGGTGGCCGTGGCCGTGGTGGTGCTCGCCGAGTCCATCCGCTTCTGGGTGTCCTCCGGAGCACCTGCCGTTCACGACGAAGGAGAACCCGCATGATCGGCCTCGTACTCGCAGCCGGTGCAGGACGGCGTCTGCGCCCCTACACCGACACGCTTCCGAAGGCCCTCGTGCCCGTCGACGGCGAGAAGACCGTGCTCGACCTGACGCTCGCCAACTTCGCGGAGATCGGTCTCACCGAGGCCGCGATCGTTGTCGGCTACCGCAAGGAGGCCGTGTACGACCGCAAGGCCGAGCTGGAGGCGAAGTACGGCCTGACGCTCACCCTCGTCGACAACGACAAGGCCGAGGAGTGGAACAACGCCTACTCCCTGTGGTGTGCCCGTGAGGTCCTGAAGCGGGGTGTCATCCTCGCCAACGGCGACACCGTGCACCCGGTCTCCGTGGAGAAGACGCTTCTCGCCGCCCGCGGCAACGGACAGAAGATCATCCTCGCCCTCGACACGGTGAAGAACCTCGCCGACGAGGAGATGAAGGTCATCACCGACGGCGACAAGGGCGTCCAGCGGATCACCAAGCTGATGGACCCGGCCACGGCGACCGGCGAGTACATCGGCGTGACCCTGATCGAGTCCGAGGCCGCCGAGGAGCTCGCCGACGCCCTGAAGGCGACGTATCTGCGCGACCCCGACCTCTACTACGAGGACGGCTACCAGGAGCTCGTCAACCGCGGCTTCACCGTCGACGTCGCCCCCATCGGCGAAGTGACATGGGTCGAGATCGACAACCACGACGACCTCGCGAAGGGCCGTGAGATCGCGTGCCAGTACTGAGCCGGCTCATCCCGTCCCCAGTCGTCGTCGACATCCGCCGCGGCGCCCTGGACGACCTGGCCGGCCTCCTCGCCGACCAGCGGATCTCCGCCTCCGGCAAGCTCGCCGTCGCGATCAGCGGCGGCTCGGGCCGGGTCCTGCGCGAGCGGCTGTCCCCGGTGCTGCCTGGCGCCGACTGGTATGAGGTCGCCGACGGCACGATCGACTCCGCCGTGCGGCTCGCCGACGAGATCAAGGGCAACCGGTACGACGCCGTGGTCGGCCTCGGCGGCGGCAAGATCATCGACGTGGCGAAGTACGCGGCGGCGCGCGTCGGCATGCCGATGGTCGCGGTTGCGACAAACCTCTCGCACGACGGTCTCTGCTCGCCCGTGGCGACCCTGGACAACGACAACGGGCGGGGCTCGTACGGGGTCCCCACCCCGATCGCCGTCGTCATCGATCTCGACATCATCCGCGAGGCGCCCGCCCGCTTCGTCCGCTCCGGCATCGGCGATGCGGTCTCCAACATCTCGTGCGTGGCCGACTGGGAGCTCGCCCACGGTGTCAACGGCGAGGAGATCGACGGGCTCGCGGCCGCCATGGCCCGGCAGGCGGGTGAGGCCGTGCTGCGCCACCCCGGCGGGGTCAGCGACGACGCCTTCCTGAAGGTACTGGCCGAGGGCCTGGTGCTCACCGGCATCTCCATGTCGGTCGCCGGGGATTCCCGGCCGGCCTCGGGCGCCTGCCACGAGATCAACCACGCCTTCGACCTGCTGTACCCCAAGCGCGCTGCCAGCCACGGCGAGCAGGTCGGCCTCGGCGCCTGCTTCGCCATGTATCTGCGAGGTGCGCGCGAGGAGTCTCTGCTCATGGTGACGACCCTGCGCCGGCACGGGCTGCCGGTCCTGGCCGAGGACATCGGCTTCGCCGCCGACGAGTTCGTCCAGGCCGTCGACTACGCCCCGCAGACACGTCCGGGACGCTTCACGATCCTCGAACACCTCAACCTGTCCACCGACCAGATCAGGGACGCGTACGCCGACTATGCCAAGACCATCAGTAGCTGAACTCCGTCCTGTCGTTCACCCGGAAGGTGTGAAGGACCGGCGCAGCGGTGAACACTGGGCCGGGCGCATGTACATGCGGGAGATCTCGCTGCGCATAGACCGTTACCTGGTGAACACCAAGATCACGCCGAACCAGCTGACCTATCTGATGACGGTCTGCGGCGTCCTCGCCGCCCCGGCCCTGCTGGTGCCCGGGATCACGGGTGCCGTCCTCGGGGTGGTGATGGTCCAGCTCTATCTGCTGCTCGACTGCATCGACGGCGAGATCGCCCGTTGGAAGAAGCAGTTCTCACTCGGCGGCGTCTACCTGGACCGTGTCGGCGCCTACCTCTGCGACGCCGCGGTGCTGGTCGGCTTCGGCCTGCGCGCGGCTGATCTGTGGGGATCCGGGCGGATCGACTGGCTGTGGGCCTTCCTCGGCACCCTCGCTGCCCTCGGCGCTGTTCTGATCAAGGCCGAGACCGACCTCGTCGGCGTCGCGCGTCACCAGGGCGGACTGCCGCCCGTCAAGGAGGCGGCGTCGGAGCCGCGCTCGTCCGGTCTGGCGCTGGCCCGCAAGGCCGCCGCGGCGCTGAAGTTCCACCGCCTGGTGCTCGGGATCGAGGCTTCCCTGCTGATCCTGGTCCTGGCGGTCCTGGACGCGGTCAGGGGCGACCTGTTCTTCTCCCGGCTCGGCGTCGCCGTGCTGGCCGGTATCGCCCTTGTACAGACGCTGCTGCACCTGGTGTCGGTCCTGGCATCGAGCAGGCTGAAGTGAGCACCCCCATGAAGCTCGGCGCGGTCATCATCACGATGGGCAACCGTCCTGACGAGCTGCGCGCCCTCCTCGATTCGGTCGCCAAGCAGGACGGCGACCGGATCGAGGTGGTGGTCGTCGGCAACGGTGCCCCGGTCCCGGACGTCCCCGCAGGGGTACGGACCATCGAGCTCCCCGAGAACCTCGGCATCCCCGGCGGCCGCAACGTCGGCATCGAGGCGTTCGGCCCGTCCGGCGCCGACGTCGACGCGCTGCTCTTCCTCGACGACGACGGACTGCTGCCGCTGACCGACACCGCCGAGCTGTGCCGGCTGGCGTTCGAGCGGGACCCGAAGCTGGGGATCATCAGCTTCCGGATCGCCGACCCGGACACCGGCGTGACCCAGCGCCGCCACGTGCCACGGCTGCGCGCCGCCGACCCGATGCGCTCGTCGCGCGTGACGACTTTCCTGGGCGGCGCCAACGCCGTCCGTACCCAGGTCCTCGCCGAGGTCGGCGGGCTGCCGGGCGACTTCTTCTACGCGCACGAGGAGACGGATCTCGCCTGGCGGGCACTGGACGCCGGCTGGCTGATCGACTACCGCGCCGACATGGTCCTCAACCACCCGACCACCGCCCCGTCCCGGCACGCGGTTTACCATCGCATGGTGGCCAGGAACCGGGTCTGGCTGGCGCGCCGCAATCTGCCTGCGCCTCTGGTCCCCGTCTACCTCGGCGTCTGGCTGCTGCTGACGCTGCTCCGCAAACCCTCGGGCCCCGCGCTGAAGGCATGGTTCGGCGGCTTCCGGGAAGGCTGGACCAAGCCCTGCGGACCACGTCGTCCGATGAAGTGGCGCACGGTATGGCGGCTGACCAGACTCGGCCGACCTCCCGTGATCTGAGAAGCTCTCCTCTGAGAGCATGAGGCGTATTTTTTTCTTACGGAACCTGTCCGCCTGAACCGCGACCGCGACTGGCTGCGCATCTTGAATACGAGAGTTTCATCTGGTGAGTGACACAACCCATGACGGTGCGGTCGCGCTGAGCACCCCGCCATCCGCCGACGACGGCCTGAGCGCCGCCGCACTGGCAGGCAAGTACGGCCTGACGGTGAGCGGCGCCCGGCCCGGGCTGTTCGAGTACGTGCGCCAGCTCTGGGGCCGCCGCCACTTCATCATGGCGTTCTCCCGGGCCAAGCTGACCGCCCAGTACAGCCAGGCCAAGCTCGGCCAGCTGTGGCAGGTGGCCACGCCGCTGCTCAATGCACTCGTCTACTACTTGATCTTCGGGCTGATCCTCGGCACCAGCAGGGGAATGAGCAAGGAGGTCTTCATCCCGTTCCTGGTGACCGGTGTTTTTGTCTTCACCTTCACGCAGAGCTCGGTGATGGCGGGTGTGCGGGCGATCTCCGGCAACCTCGGGCTGGTGCGCGCACTCCATTTCCCGCGTGCCTCGCTGCCCGTCTCGTTTTCGCTGCAGCAGCTCCAGCAGCTGCTGTACTCGATGATCGTGCTGGTGATCGTGGCCGTCGGCTTCGGCAACTACCCGTCGCTGTCCTGGCTGCTGGTGGTGCCCGCGCTGGTCATGCAGTTCGTCTTCAACACCGGTCTTGCGCTGATCTTGGCCAGGCTCGGCAGCAAGACCCCGGACCTGGCCCAGCTGATGCCGTTCATCATGCGCACCTGGATGTACGCATCCGGTGTCATGTTCTCCATCACGGTGATGCTCAAGGACCAGCCGGAGTGGGTCGGCAGGGCGCTGCAGTACAACCCGGCGGCCATCTACATGGACCTGATCCGCTTCGCGCTGATCGACGGCTACGGCTCCGAGAACCTGCCGCCGCACGTGTGGATCGCCGGGCTCGCCTGGGCGGCCTTCATCGGCCTCGCGGGCTTCGTGTACTTCTGGAAGGCAGAGGAACGGTACGGCCGTGGCTGAGGACAACACTTCGGGGCGCATCCCCACCGTCATCGCCGACGATGTGCACATCGTGTACCGGGTCAACGGCGCAGGCGGAGGCAAGGGCAGTGCCACCGCGGCGCTGAGCCGCATACTGCGCCGCGGCAAGGGCGAGGCGCGGGGAGTCCGGAAGGTGCACGCCGTACGCGGTGTCACCTTCACCGCCTACCGGGGGGAGGCCATCGGCCTCATCGGCACCAATGGCTCCGGCAAGTCGACCCTGCTGCGGGCCATCGCGGGTCTGCTGCCGACCGAGCGCGGCAAGGTGTACACGGACGGACAGCCGTCGCTGCTCGGTGTGAACGCGGCGCTGATGAGCGATCTGACCGGCGAGCGGAACGTGGTGCTCGGCGGGCTCGCGATGGGAATGACGCGCGAGGAGATCCGCGAGCGCTACCAGGAGATCGTTGACTTCTCGGGCATCAACGAGAAGGGCGACTTCATCACCCTCCCGATGCGGACGTACTCCTCGGGTATGGCCGCCCGGCTCAGGTTCTCCATCGCCGCCGCCAAGAACCACGACGTTCTCATGATCGACGAGGCGCTGGCCACCGGTGACCGCAAGTTCCAGATCCGCTCCGAGAAGCGCATCCGCGAACTGCGCAAGGAGGCCGGCACGGTCTTCCTGGTCAGCCACAGCAACAAGTCCATCAGGGACACCTGCAACCGGGTGCTCTGGCTGGAAAAGGGCGAGCTGCTGATGGACGGCCCGACCGACGAGGTCCTCAAGGCGTACGAGCGGGAGACCGGAAAGTAGGCCCTCCGCCGTCCTCCCTCGTCACAGCGGCCTCCGCCGGAGTGCTCCGGCGGAGGCCTCATCGCCTATCTGGTGAATAACGGCAACAAGAGCAAAATG
>NZ_JBEZKL010000199.1:0-9200 GCF_040704695.1 Streptomyces sp. NPDC048411 | reverse complement strand
TATTTCTTATAAAAGATTTTTTTTTTTGTGTTTTTGTGTTTTTTTTTAATTGACTTCAGTGTTGTGGTCTTCGTCCCTGGTCC
The DNA here is from genome assembly GCF_040704695.1 of Streptomyces sp. NPDC048411. Taxonomy (NCBI): domain Bacteria; kingdom Bacillati; phylum Actinomycetota; class Actinomycetes; order Kitasatosporales; family Streptomycetaceae; genus Streptomyces; species Streptomyces sp. NPDC048411. The sequence continues at coordinate 9,117 of NZ_JBEZKL010000199.1, read as the reverse complement.
CGCACCCCGGCCCCCCCCCCCACCGCTTCTCTGATGGACCGGATCGTGCTTGGGGATCCGAGAGGTCGGTGCGCGAGCTTTGGCTGTCATGCCGTCATCTGTTGGTAGGGATGGGGGCACAAGCGGCTTGGTTGTACTGGGGTGGCGGAGCGGGCGAGCGCAAGCGTCCTGACCGGCACAGAGCTGGCCTCCGGCCTTGCCAAGCGACCCATACCTCAAGCTGGCGTGCTGCCCCCGTTGTGTCAACGTATTGCCGCCGCCAAGCACCTCAAGCCGGCGATCACGGCCGGCATCGGCTCCGACTCGCCGTAGAGGTCACTGCTGTCCCACTCGCGACGCCGGCGTCCTTCCCGCTGGCGGCCGAGCTGCGACGACTGCCCGCCCTTCGCCGGGTGTTGTGAAGTGCACAGCCGCGCGGGCGAGCTCGTCCTCAAGGTCGTCCAGGGCACGGCGGGCAGTGGCGATGCGTTCTCGCAGCAGATTTGCGTCCTCCGGTCCCTGCTGCGTGGGTGGCCCTTCCGCCTCCATGTCCCGTGCCTCGTCGAGGGAAGTGATGACCACGCCGATGAGGACGTTGACCAGGACGAAGGAGGCGAGCAGGACGTAGGACGCGTAGTAGACGATGCTCCAGCGGGAGATCTCCAGGCCGGCGCGGACGGCGTCGCCGATGCCGTCCAGGGTCATCAGGAGGAAGAGGGTGAGGACGGCGCGGCCGATCGAGCCGAAGTGCTCGGGGTCGTGGCGCGAGAAGAAGACCCACCCCACCATCGCGTAGACGTACAGCAGCAGCGCGCCCACGACCAGGAAGCTGAGTGTGCCGGGAAGGCTGCGGCCGACCGCGATCAGGAAGACGCGCAGCTGCGGCAGGAAGCGGGCTGAACGCAGAACACGGGCCAGCCGCAAAAGCCGTAGCACGGTGGTGTTCTCCCGTACGACGGGCAGGAACGCACTGAGGACGACGACGAGGTCGAAAAGGTTCCACGGATCGCGGAAGAAGGAGCGCGGGCGGTCGGCGTGGGCGGCCAGGCGCAGCACAATCTCCACCGTGAAGGCGGCGACGCAGGCGTGCTCGGCAAGACGTAGCCAGTGGTGCCAGTCGTCCACCAGTCCGCTGTACGTCTCCAGGCCGAGCAGCGCGGCGTTGGTGAGGATCAGGGTGAACACGGTGGCAGCGAACCAGCGCGCTTCCGTGAGGGCGCGGCACCGGCGCGCCAGGCATACCCGGGCTGGGGTCACTCGGGCCGTGGGGGCGCCGTCCGTCATCCTGCTCTGTTCCTCCGTGCAGCACACTGTTCCCGGCCAACCGGGCTGGAAGGCGGGCTTGTTGAGCGATCATGCTCCAGGAGAGACTTCTACAGCAATGTAGAGAGCGATGCGCAGCCGGTACGCCGTTTTGGTCCCATCCGTCCCCCTGGGAGAGCAGATCTGATGTTCGGCCTGAGTGAACTGGCCCTGATCCTCCTCGTCGTCGTCGTGGTCCTGGGGATCAAGAAGCTGCCCGAGCTGACACGTTCGGCGGGCAAGGCGGCCCGCATCTTCAAGAGTGAGGCAAAGGCGTTGAGGAACGACGAGCGGTGAGCATGAGTCGGCCCACCGCTCGTCGAGGACTGGGCCGACTGCACCTCTGTCCTCGGGCCGCCCGCGGCTGCAGGGGGCGGGCCGGCAGGTCGCCCAGGCTCACCGTGCCGGCCAGGCGGCCCGAGTCGTCGCAGACAAGTGCTGGCGAAGCCTGGAGCCGGCATAGGAGATCAATCGCGTGGGCGCCCGTCGCGTACGTGGTCAGCTCCGGTGCGGGGCGGGCCAGGCCGCGGGCGACCATGACGCGACCTTGAGCACAGACCGTCGGCGCCTCGCGGGGTGGACCGAGCTCAGAACAGTGCCGTTGTCGTCTTGTCGGATACGCAACGTCCGATCCTCGGGAGCCGGAATGAGCCCGGCCTCACCGACAGAGGGGACCAGTCAACAGATCGCCGTATCGAGTCGAGCCAGCAGCGGGACAAGATGCCACGCGTCAACCCGACACCTCGTCATGTCTGATTGCGTTGCGCTGGGTCGTTATGTGATGTTTGGGCCAATGTGAGCCGTTCCTGCTGCCCAGCGCCAATAGAGCTCCGGCTCACGCTGCTTGTTGCAGCTGACGAGACCGAGTCGGGGGTGCTGCGCCGTCCTTGAATTCCAGTGAGGGGGGAGTGAGCGGTCGTCCTGGTAGAGGCACATGCCTTTCTCTCCCGCGATTCGCCATGCCGTGCGCTTCCAGGTGGTACTTTTCCAGGGTTGGGGAGCCCATTTCTGTTCTGGGCGTGATGCGTCACACAGCGCCAGACCGGCGCTGCTGGTCAGTTCGGTGAGACAATATCCTCTGTAAAGTCTTGTTCTGATCGTTCCGTCGTTCCTGATTTCCCACTTCTGTGCGCTGGTTCCCTTGCAGCTGTTGATCCGGACCGCGTCGTACTTCGTTTGAGTGTTCACCGCTTCGAGGCACTGCTCCGGATCCCTGCTGCTGAACTCGGTAGTTCTTCCAATGTCTCCAATGATTTCTCCGAGGCGCGGGTTCCGATGCTCTTGCTGGTACTGACGATGAACCCAGTCCGAATCGTCGAGTGCAAGCGGCCCCTTGTAGGTGTCGGCCAGGGCGCAACTTTTCTTGGAATGGCAATTGGTATGCGCGAGGTAGCGTCTGACAGCCGCTTCCTTTTCAGCCACTTGCCCAGGGAGCAGGTTGGGTTCAAGTGACGACATGGTGTATCCGAGATAGGATGCGACGGGGATGCCGGAGAGGTATCCCGCTTTTCTGAAGTATCTGGCTCCGATGCCGTGGTCGCTGTGGTCGACCTTGCCGCGGAGACCGAAGGCGAAGGAAGCGTTGTCGTAGTCCAGTGTGAGAATACGTTGCGCTCTTTCCTGCCGGGCGAGGTCGGACAGGGTTCGCAGGAGCTGGTCCTCGGTGTAGGTTTCCATGCTTCGGAACAGCTGAATCCGTTTACGGGTTGCCAGGAACAGTTTGAGCATGCTCTCACTTTCCTTTCCGTGAGGAAGGCCGTCGTGCAGTCCCAGGAAGACCAGTTTGACGGGTGATTGCGAACCGCTTTCGAGGCTGAAGGATCTGATGCTGCGACCGTTGACCCGTGTGCTGTCCTCGGTCCAGCGATTCGGTGCCCCGGCAAGCTCCGCATAGGCCGCGCGCACCCCGTTCTCTCTTCTCGCGACGTAGTCCCGGGCTACCTGTGAGCTCTTCCCGTCATCGCCCGCAGTGAGATAAACGGTGGTGACCGCGCATCCGGAATGGATTGTCTTCCTGATCTCCGGGTCGACAAAGTAGAGGTCGTCGTCGGGATGCGCGACACCGATCATGGTGCGTTGGCATCCGTGAGGTTCTTGTGCCGCCTTCGACGTCTGGTGCGACGTGGGGCCCGCGCCCCTGTTCGCGAGAGGGGAATCACTTGAAGAGCACGATAATCCCAGAATTGCTAAAATCGCCAACGTCATAGCGGGAATCAGCCGGTGCGTCGAGCCAGTTCTCTTGCTGTCTTTCGTGCACTCCACTCAACCATTCCTTCCTTCTCGTCCGTTTGGCTCGCATCACGTCCATGCTCGGGGGTGGTCCGGGGCAAATCGTGGTCGCGAGCGTGACACCTCCGGCGAGGTCTCTTGGCATTCGCCGACGCGCACAACTCATAGGGGTACCGGTAGTTGGACTGCGCAAAACGACCGACTCGCCGGGACAACCGAATATCCAGTGAGTGAAGTGGATCTGCGCCACGTATCTGCCCGACTGAACAGACCCTCAGCGCACGTGAAGCAACCAGCCATCCACCGAAGGCCATCCCCATTGCGATGGCCCACTGCATACCGTCGACGTGATTCTGCTTGTCGAGCGTGTCCAGACAGGTGAGCTCCTGCTGCCTGTTGTCCAGCCGGTGCCAGGCGAGCCGGTTCTCCGCAGTGGCACGGTGACGGACATGCGGGGTCTCGGTCTCATTGGCCACAGGAGTGTTTCGGGCTGCCGTACCTCACAGGAGCCATGTCGGTCCCGCCGGGCTGTCCTGCCGTCAACAACACTGGGTATTGTGGCGGATACGCGCGGAAGCCGAGGTGTGGGGTCGGCCGGACCGCCAGGCCCCGCCGCCCAGCTGCCGGGCTCACCAAGGAGCAATTGCGTGTGCTGCGCCGGGTGGGGCGTGAGTGGGGGCGAGTGTCGGCCGCCCCTGAAGTCTGGCGCCGCGCTTTGCCCGTGGATCCCGATCTCGGGAGGTTTCCGCCTCCGGTGGAGGTCCGCCCTGCGCGGTTCGATCGTCTGGTGGCGGTCTCTCCGCTCGGGTCCCGTTCTGCGGGCGAACAGGTCGACACGGGAGACCTGCCCTCAGGGTGGCTGGGAGGTGCGCGGGCACGGGCCAGGCGGCTGGTGCTGGGAGCAGCGCGCACAGTCGCACGGCCACCCGCCTGCGCCGTGCTCTGCGCCCACTGCCCAAGATCGTCATTACCTCGGTCCCGTTCCATCTGCCGTCGGACTGACCGCCGGTTGAGCAGTGCGTGAGGTCGTCGTGCGCCGTCCGTGCCCGTGCTCAGGGGAGTCCTGTCGCCTGGACCACGCGTTCCAGATGGTAGTAGTGGGCCACGCATGAAGCGGGCCACGCCTTGCGCCCGTCGTCAGCGAACGGTTCGGTCATTTTGCTGATGGGCAGCCGTGTGTAGGGGAGTACCTTCGCGCCGGCCGCGGACTGGCTGCGCAACCAGTGATCCTGGTCGTCCCATTTCCGCGCGCGGACCGCCATGTCGGTGCCGAGATGCACGAGAGAGACGGCAAGCGAGAGGCAGGCGAAAGCGTACACAGTTGCGGCGACGGCCTTCGGCGGCCCGGTGGGGCGCCCGCGCTCTCTCCACGCGCGGCCGAGGAGTGCGCCCACGAGGACAAGCAGCAGGATGTAGAGCAGCAGGTAGTCGTTCCAGAGTCGTGTGGATGTCGCGACGGTCGACCCGAAGGCCGGGTAGGTGATGACCGTGCACAGATAGCCCGAGACGAGGAGGGCGCAGACGCCGGTCCGGGCGAGCAGCGTCCCGTGTCTCATCGGGGGCAGGCGGCCTTCGTGCTGCCGGGCCAGCAGGCCCAGGAGAAGGCCGGCCACGAAGGCCCCCAGGTACTGCCATGTCGTGAGAATGATGGCTGCGATGTGCGCGAAACCACGCAGCGAAGCGAGGAGCGATTCGGGAGTGAGTATCGACGAGGCATGGTGACGTTCACGCCGATGTCGTGAGCCCGGAGAATTGAGGAGGATCAGGCTTCCGATGACGATTCCGGTGATCCCTGCGACGCACCAGCCGCGGAAGAAGGTACGTCGCTCCTGCGGGACGATCCGGCCGCTGATCAGCAGCAAGCAGCTCAGTACGACCACACCGACGACACAGGTCTCCTCCGACAGCGTGCCCATGAAGAACCCCGCCAGGAAGACAGCGAGCAGGGCGATACCTCTGCCCCATCGTGATGTGGCCCGCAGGAGGGGAAGGGCCGCAGCGCAGGCGAACACGGGCGGCAGGGTGTGCGAGACGGACGCGGCCGGCCAGTAGAACGTCTTGTAGGTGTTGGGGGACCCGAACAGGAACATCGCCGTCACCATCGATGCCAGCAGGAGGGGGACCCCCCGTGGCACCGTCATCCCTGCCCTGGGCAGAACGCCGGCGACAGCGGCCCAGAGGAGCCCGAGCATCAGCACACCGCTGATCAGGCCGAACCATTGATGCCCGGCGACACCGAACCGCGCATAGCACCAGACCAGCACAGCGTTCATGACGCGCCCGTTGTCCAGGTAGTAGAACTTCCCGACGATCGCGGACACCCCCCCGTCACGCACGACGGGCAGAAAGCACCAGTCATCACCGGATGGACGCACCCATCGGCCGAACCAGGCCGCGGCCGCCAGCAGAGCGACGGGGAAAGCCGCGAGCGAACCGACCCACAGAGATGTCCACCACCGAGCTGTTCCGCGGTCCGGAACACCGTCTCGCCGTCGCTCCTGAACGGATTCACCTAGGGGACGTTCCACGACCGGTATTCCTTTCGCTCGGGTCCGACTCCGTGCCGCGGCCCTCGCGTCCGGGCCCGCTCACAGGCCGGCGCGGTCGGGACCAGTTCGCTCCGGCGTGTCAGCCCTCGGGGCGCCGAACCCAGTAGGAAACGCCGGCCCCCACAGCCCATTCCCCCTCGCTGTCCGGACGGGCACGCCTGTTCACCGGCAGCGGTCAGGGCAAACAGGGCCGGACAGCTCCGAACCGCCCCGGAAGATGGCTAAGTGTCACACAGTTCAGCAGAACATGAGAGCACCTGCCGTTGATCAGAGCCGAGTCTGCACAACTCTCTGTTCGAAGAACACTGCAACGCAGCAGGGAGGACTCAGGAGCCGACTGGTCAGGCGCATCACCAAGGACCGTTCGGGTAGCGACGAGACGGATGCTTCACCCATTCGGTGCCATCCCGTGGCGTGATTCGGCCGGAAGGCATCGCGGAGAACGAGGGGGCCTGCACAATTCGCTTGACGATGCCTCAGATCGAGACGCATCAAGAGGACAAGGGCGCATACTTCCGAGATGCCGTGACCACACCTGCCAGGGACCCGAATGACAGAGTGCCAGATTTCGATCGTAGTTCCCTGTTTCAATGAGGACGAGGTGATCGAGCGATTTCACCAAACACTGGTTGTCGTCCTCGAAACGACTCGACGCAGCTTCGAAGTCTGTTACGTCGACGACGGCAGCCGGGACGCGACCAGGGAGCAGTTGCGCGCCCTCGCTGCCGCGGATCCGCGGGTTCGCTACACCTCTTTCAGCCGGAATTTCGGCAAGGAGGCCGCGATGCTTGCGGGACTGCGTATGTCCCGGGGGGACGCAGTGATTCTCATGGACGCCGACCTTCAGCATCCGCCCTCACTCGTTCCCCGGATACTGGAGCTGCGGCAGCACGGCTACGACCAGGTCGTCGCGCGGCGGGACCGTTCGGGGGACGGCGTGCTGCGCAGCGTCGTCAGCACGGCCTACTACCGCGCGATGGGGCATTGGATGGATGTCGACATCACCGACGGAGAGGGAGACTTCCGGCTGCTGTCCCGTCCTGCCGTCGAAGCGGTGCTCGCCCTGCCCGAAGCCAACCGGTTCTCCAAGGGAATTTTCTCCTGGATCGGCTTCGACACCGTCAGCTTCACCTATCACAACGTCAGCCGCGCCGCCGGTACCTCGAAATGGGGCGGAAGACGCCTGCTCAACTACGGCATCGACGGACTGATCTCCTTCAACAGCCGACCGTTGCGTCTGGCCGTCTACATCGGTCTCACGCTCTTCTCCGCAGCGCTGGCGTACGCGCTATGGATCGTCATCGGCGTCGCCCTGCACGGTGTACGCGTCCCCGGATTCGCCACCCTGCTGACCGCTGTCGTGGCACTCGGCGGGGTCCAGCTGGCCACGCTCGGCATTATCGGTGAATACGTCGGGCGCATCTACCGCGAAACGAAACACCGGCCGCTCTACGTGGTGCGCGAGACGGAGGTTAGCGTGCGGCAGGAGCGCCACACCATTGCGGACCGATATCCGTCCGGAATGCTGTCAGCGACGGATGCGGGAGCCTCCGCGATCGGATCGTCCAAGGGGCGCACCGTGCGCCAGTTCTTCGTCTTCGCGTCGATCGGAATCGTCAATACGGCGGTCTATCTGGCGGTGTACGCCTCCCTGAACCGATGGATCCCCTATCTGATCGCCCACGTCATTGGTTTCGCGGTCAGTATCGTGGGGTCGTTCTTCCTCAATACGTACATCACCTGTCGTACGAAACCGACGTGGCACGGATTCTTCCGGTATCCCGTCTCGAGCCTCGTCAACCTCGTACTCACCGGCGTTCTCCTCTTTGCCGGCGTACATACTCTGGGAATGGGCAAGAACGTTGCCGCCGTGGCGGCGGGACTCCTTGCCACCCCGCTCTCGTTCCTGCTCGCCCGATGGGCCATCAACTCCGGCACCGCCCTCGCCCAGCAACGGGCCCGCTGATCGGGAACCCGCGCCGGCCGGACCCGAACGGCGCGACGCACGGGCTCCTATGGCGTCGGCCTCTCATTCCGGCCCTGGTCGGGGTAATCGCGTTCCTGCTCTCCGGATATCTCTGCACTGTCGTCGCCCATCCGGTATTCGGTGCGAGCGTGGTCACAATTAAATTCCGCAGCGTAATGATAAGGGAGTCGGCGATCGATAATGGTGAAACCGTTCGTATGAATTCAGAAGAGAATCAACTCGTTGAGCGGCTGCGCCTGGACCTAGGCACTCGGAATGAGATTCGGCGAATCTCCTTGATTCGGTGAAAATGAGATGAGGACTTCTGTCGGAATTTCTTCACCGACTGCGAGTCAATCGTGTACCGCTGCTTCAAAAGCGCTGAAGGGCGTTGTGCCGACGGGAGTCGTCACGTTTAGCTGATGGGCGGATGGATTTGTTTCGGAGTAGCGTTGGCACAGGGAGAAGGACCTGTCGTTTTCGCTGAGTCCCTGGCGTGTGCTTGGCGTAGTCGGCAAAGGTGTCTGTCGCCCGGAGTGACGAGGTGTACGCGTATGGAATCAGATCGTGCAGATCGGATGGTGTCGAGACTGCGCGCTCGCGGAGTCATGGCGCATGTGGTCGAGGCAGGGGTGTACGAGTTCGGTATCAGGGTCGTGCTCGATGAAGATCTTGAAGCTCTGTGGGACCTTGACGGAGCTGCCGGTCTTGACGCGGAGATCGTCAGCGAAGGCGTGCTCGTCGGCTTCATCCCGCATGTTCCCGGTTCGGAGAATTTCACCGAAGACCAGCTCGTCAACAGCATTGCAACGACGGATTACACCGTAGGCGGCCTCAGCGTCCCGACGGATCGCCCCGTTACGGCAGCACGGGAATCCGGCGAGGTTCAATCGAATTCAGTTGCGCCTCGTCAACGCCGGGCCCACTGGATCCGGCGAAGCGAAAAGTGAGAAATGGCTCAAGGGCGGTTCGGTCGCTCACGCGGCGGCTTCATCATCTAGTACTCCAGCTGTAGATCGTGATCTTCATCGTTGTTGGGTGGCCCGCCGTTCGTAGTGGCAGGTCCGGGATCGGGCTTGATGGCGTCGTCGC
>NZ_JBEZKL010000198.1:0-9220 GCF_040704695.1 Streptomyces sp. NPDC048411 | reverse complement strand
CGCCGCGGCGTCGGGGCCGCCGCGGCCTTCGCCCACCAGGCGCGCACCCTGGTCAGCCTGGGCGGCGGCGACTACGAAGCGGCCTACCGGCACGCGACCGCCCTCACCCCGGCGGGAACGCTGGCCCCCTACAGCGCGCACGCGTTGTGGGGGGTGTACGACCTGGTCGAGGCCGCGGTGCGGACCGGCCGGGACGACGAAGCCGCCGCGCATGTCCGGGCCTTGCGCGAGCTGGGGATCGCCCGGCTGTCCGACCGGTACGCGATGCTCGTCGCGGGCGCGGCGGGCCTGTGCGCTCCGGACGACGAAGCGGTCGCCCACTTCCGGCAGGCGCTGGCGGCGCCGGGGGCGGACCGCTGGGTCTTCGAGGCGGCGCGCATCCGGCTGGCGCTCGGCGAGCGGCTGCGGCGCACCAACGAGAAGAGCAGCGCACGCGAGCCGCTGACGGCAGCCTCGGAGGCGTTCGCCCGGCTCGGGGCCGCGCCCTGGGCCGAGCGGGCCCGCAAGGAGCTGCGCGCCACCGGGCAGCCCACCCGGCCCGGGACGACGCGGTCCGTGCTGACGCCGCAGGAGCTGGAGATCTCGCACCTGGCAGCGTCCGGCCTGACGAACAAGCAGATCGGCGAGCGCCTCTACCTGTCGCCCCGGACCGTCAGCGCCCACCTGTACCAGGTCTTCCCGAAGCTCGAGATCACCACGCGGGCGGCTCTGCGCGACGCACTGACCGCGCTGGACGACGAGGCCTGAGCACGGACCGTGCGGCCCCGGTGGGCCCGTCGACGGACGCTACGACCCGTTCACCCCGCCCGGGAACGGCTCGGCCTACCGAGGCATGTTCAGCAGCGAGTACAACCACCGCGTCTTCGACGTCGGCCACAACGTGCCGCAGGAGGGCCCGCAGGGCTTCACCCAGGCCGTCATCGACGCCGCGCGCTTGTGACCCCCCGGAACCCCATGACACGATCGACTGCTGTCTGGCCGAACAGCTGTGGGATGCCGCAGAATTCCAACGGGGGATCGTGTAATGAGCCTGACCGTCGGGCAGCCGGGGCGCTCCGGCGAACTGGTCGGCCGGTCCGAGGAACGCGCGAGACTGGCCCTCCTGATGGACGCTGTCCGCGCCGGGGCGAGCCAGGCGCTGGTCGTCCACGGTGATCCGGGCATCGGCAAGTCGGCCTTGCTGGACCATCTGACGGACCAGGCGGTGGGATACCGCGTGCTGCGCGTCGTCGGCGTGCAGTCGGAGATGGAACTCGTCTTCGCAGGCCTGCACCAGCTGTGCGCACCGCTGATGGGGCTGCTGGACCGGCTGCCGGTGCCGCAGCGCGACGCGCTGCGGACGGCGTTCGGGCTGAGCGACGCCGCTCCGCCCCAGCTGTTCCTGGTGGGACTGGCGGTCCTCGGACTGCTGTCGGAGGCCGCCGAGGAGCAGCCCCTGCTGTGCGTGGTCGACGACCACCATTGGCTGGACCGGGCGTCGTCCGGGGCGCTCGGGTTCGTCGCTCGGCGGCTGGCGGCGGACCCGGTCGGCCTGGTGTTCGGGACCAGGACTCCCGGCGGAGACCTGGCCGGCGTGCCGGAGCTGCGCCTGACCGGGTTGCCGGACGGGGACGCGCGGGACCTGCTGCACTCGGTGCTCTCCGGACCGCTGGACAAGCGCGTACGGGATCAGGTCGTGGCCGAGAGCGGCGGGAACCCGCTCGCCCTGCTGGAGTGGTTGCGGGGCGCGACGTGGACGCGGCTGGCGGGCGAGTTCGGCCTGCCGGACGCGGTGTCGTTGTCGGGACGGCTCGAGGAGGGCTTCCGCCGCGGGCTGGCTGAGCTGCCGTCCGAGACGCGGCACCTGCTGTTGCTGGCGGCAGCCGAACCGTCCGGTGAAGCGTCGCGGGTGTGGCGGGCCGCCGCGCAGCTGGGGATCCGCCTGCACGCCGTCACACCGGCGGTGGAGGCGGGCCTGGTCGACATGGCCACCCGAGTGCGGTTCCGTCATCCGCTGCTGCGGTCGGCCGCCTACCAGTTGGCATCGGCGGCGGAGCGGCAAGAGGCTCATCTGGCGCTGGTGGAGGCGACCGACCCGCAGACCGATCCCGACCGCCGGGCCTGGCACCGGGCGCAGGCGGCCGCCGGGCCGGACGAAGAGGTCGCGGCGGAGCTCGAGGCGTCGGCAGGCCGGGCCCTCGCCCGCGGTGGGCTGGCCGCGAGCGCCGCGTTCCTGCGGCGGGCGGTGCTGCTGAGTGACGACCCGGTACGCCGCACCGAGCGGATCCTGGCGGCCGCGGAGACCAGTCTGCAGGCGGGCGCGTTCGACACGGCCCTGGATCTGCTCGCGACGACGCAAGCCGGCGCGCTGGACAAGCTGCAAGGCGCCCGGGTGGACCTGCTGCGCGCCCACGTCAGCCTCGCCTCGGCATCGGACGGCCAGGCCCCGTCACTGCTGCTCGAGGCCGCCCGACGGCTGGAGCCGCTGGACCGCGACCTGGCCCGCGACACCTACATGACCGCGTGGATGGCGGCCGTGTTCACGGACGCTCGGACAGCCGGCACCGACATCGGAGAGATCCTCCGCGCCGCGCAGCACGCCCGGCCGGCGGAAAAGGGCCCAGCCACCGCCGACCGGCTCCTGGACGCCTTCACGTTGATGTTCACCGCGGGGCCGGCCGAAGCGGCACCGGCGCTCCGGGAGATCGTCGCCGTCTTCACGGGTCCGAACCTCGGCGCGACGGAGGCACTTCGCCTGGGCTGGTTCGCCCAGTCGGCGGCCAGCGCCCTGTGGGACCACGAGGCCTGGCACGCCATCCTCACCCGCCAGGTGCGGCTGGCCCGCGAGGCGGGTGCGCTCGACCGGTTGCCGATCATGCTGGCCTGCCTGGGCGTGGCCACCGTCTGGCAGGGGGACTTCGTGACGGCCGCCACGCTGGTCGCCGAGTCCGACGCGGTCTGCGGGGCGACCGGAACCACCATCGCCCCCTTCACCGCAGCCCTGCTCGGCGCGCTGCGCGGCGACGAGGACGAAGCCCTGCCGCTGATCACGGCCGCCGCCGCCGAGGCGCATGGCCAAGGACAGGGCGTCGCCGAGGCGTACGCCAACTGGACGGGCGCGATCCTGCACAACGGCCTCGGCCACTACGACCAGGCGCTGGCGCTGGCCGCCGCGGCCGCCGAGGACTCGCCCGGGCGGTACGTCTCGCTGTGGGCGCTGACCGAACTCATCGAGGCCGCCGTGGCCATCGGGCAGCCCGAGCCGGCCCGCGACGCCCTCGACCAGCTCGCACGTTCCACGCAAGCGAGCGGAACCGACTTCGCGCTGGGGGTCGAGGCACGCTCGCGGGCCCTGCTCAGCACCGGCGACGACGCGGAAACCCTGTACCGCGAGGCGATCGACCGGCTCGGCCGCACGACGCTCCGCCCCGAACTCGCCCGCGCCCACCTGCTCTACGGCGAGTGGCTGCGCCGCGAGAACCGCCGTGCGGACGCCCGCGCGGCGCTGCGCACCGCCCACGACATGCTGGCCGATATGGGCGTCGCGGCCTTCGCCGAACGCGCCCGCCGCGAACTGATGGCCATCGGCGAACGGGTCCGGCGCCCCAGCAGCGAGGCGACCGTCGCACTGACCGCCCAGGAAGCACTCATCGCCCGGCTCGCGGCCGACGGGCGTACCAACCCGGAGATCGGCGCCCAGCTCTTCATCAGCGCCCGCACCGTCGAGTGGCACCTGCGCAAGATCTTCACCAAGCTCGACATCAGGTCCCGGCGGGAACTCGCCGCGGCGCTTGCTCAGCTCGGCTGAGGCCGGGCTCCGCCGCGCAGCCGCCACTGCGCGCAGGAGCGCGGCCGATCCACAGTCGGATGACCGATGTGAGCCGACACGAGCGCGGACAGGCTGGGTGGGAGTCGGGAGCATTCGCCCCGCGTCCGTGCAGACTTCCGCCCTGGGAATCGCCATGCCCTACATCACGGTCGGCCACGACGACAGTGCCGTGGCCGAGCTCTACTACAACGACCACGGAACCGGGCAGCCCGTGATCCTGGTCCATGACTACCCGCTCGACAGCCGCAGCTGGCACCGGCAGGTCCCGGCGCTGCTGGCCGCCGGCTACCGGGTGATCACCTACGACCGCCGAGGGTTCGGACGCTCGTCGCACGCCGCGGGCGGGTACGACTACGACACCTTGGCCGCAGATCTGGACTCGCTGCTCACCGAACTGGACTTGACCGAAGCCGTTCTGGTCGGCCATGCCGCGGGGACCGGCGAAATCACACGCTACTTGGGCGCCTACGGCACGGCCCGGGTGGCCAAGGCGGTCTTCCTGGCCACCATGACCCCGTACCTGCTGCGCACTGCCGAGACGCCGCACGGCGTCGAACTGTCCACCTTCGACGCGCTGATGGCCGAGGCACGCCAGGACCCCCAAGCCTGTTTCGCCGCTCTCCGCCACGACTTCTTCAACATCGACGAGAACCTCGGCACCAGGCTCGCCGCCGAGGCGGCGGACGCCTTCCTGGAGATCGCCGCCGCCGCATCCCCCCGGGCATGCGTCGCGGTGATCCCGAGCTGGATCACCGACTTCCGAGACGACATCGCCACCATCGACACCCCGGCGCTGATCGTCCACGGTACCCACGACCGCCTGCTCCCGATCGACGCCACCAGCCGGCCCCTGCGCGCGCTGCTGCCGCAGGCCGCTTACGTCGAAATCCCCGCCGCGCCGCACGGCCTGCTGTGGACGCATGCCGACGAGGTCAACGAGGCACTGTTGGGCTTCCTGGCGGGCTGAACGCCGCGCCGGGAACGCAGCGGCCCGGGACGGTAGGTGTCTCGTCCGTGCCCGTCCGGCTGAGTCGGTCAGGCAATGCAGTCACACGACTGATTCACCGCCGAACCAGCCCGCCCCATCCTCGGATCCAGGCAGAAGCACAATCCGCGGCCTGCGACCCCTGATCGGCCGCGGCGTCCGGACACCCCGGAGGCCCCCCGTGAAGATCCACGTCAAGCCCCTGCTGACGCTGTGGGAGTGGCAGGACCACGCGGCCTGCCGCGGGATGGACAGCACGGTCTTCTTCTCTCCGCCGGGAGAACGAGGCGCGACGCGGGCACAGCGCGAGGAGAACGCCCTTGCCGTGTGCAGCCGATGCCCCGTTCAAAACCCTTGCGGACGCTTCGCCGTCACGACGGGCCGGCGCTACGTGGTCCGGGGCAGCGTCACAGAGATGGACCTCAAGGCGGACCCGCGCGTCCCGGACGCTGGCTGGCACGCACGTGGGCCATGGTGCCGCAGGACAGCGAGAGCGACTGGATCGACTGAGACGGCGAACTCGGCCGCCTGCTCCGCCGACGCCGACCCGTCCAGTCTCCGGCGGACGCCCCAACGGGCCCTGACCAACACGACCCCAGTCGAATGACTGTGCCGTTACGGAAGGTACGGAGAGCAGTCGCTCGACGGATGCGGCGCCGGCGTCGTCTTCACCACACTCGGTTCCATGCAAAAGAGCCGCCGCATCGTAGCGAGTTGCCGCGGAGCGGCTGTCAGCGCAGGTTTTCATTGCTTGGACACCACCGGCTAGTGGAGGCGGAAATGAGCAGCGACGAAACAGGCAGCGAGAGCATGGGCACCCCGCCGGTGCAGCCCGGGGAGATGCGGCTCGAGGTCGTGGTGCTGCCGGTGTCGGACGTCGACCGGGCCAAGGGGTTCTACGAGATGCTGGGCTGGCGGCTCGACGCCGACTTCCCCGTCCACGACGGTTACCGGGTGGTTCAGCTGACGCCGCCCGGCTCGCCTTGCTCGATCATCTTCGGCGAGGGGGTCACGACCGCCGCGCCCGGTTCATCGCAGGGCCTGCAGTTGTCGGTGTACGACATCGACGCCGCGCGGGCCGAGCTCGTCAAGCGCGGGGCCGACGTCAGCGAGGTGTTCCACGACGCGACAGGGATCTTCCGCCACGCAGGGACCGAGGGGCGGCTGGACGGGGCCGCTCCGGACCACGCCGACTACGGGTCGTTCGTTTCCTTCAGCGACCCGGACGGAAACGGCTGGCTGCTCCAGGAGATCAAGACCCGCCTCCCTGGGCGCTGACGCGTCAGATCCCCACCCCGAGACCCAGGAGAACCCCGATGCCCATGTCCTACGAATCAGTGGAAGACCTCGCGGCGGCGCTGCGCCGGGCGGCCGAAGCCCACGGCCGGCACGAGGAGCGGACCGGCCAGGAGGACCCCGACTGGCCGGACTGGTACGCCCTCTATATGGTGCGTGAGCGCGCCGGCCAGGAGCTGCCGGGATGACCGGGCACTACGACGTGATTGTTGTCGGCGGCGGTTCCCCGGGCGAGCACTGCGCGGGCGCGCTGGCCGATGGCGGTCTACGCGTCGCGGTCGTGGAGCGCGAGCTGGTCGGCGGGGAGTGCTCCTACTGGGCGTGCATCCCCTCCAAGACACTGCTGCGGCCCGGCGAGGCCGTGCAGGGCGCACGCGAGGCGGCGGCGACCGCGGAGGTCGACATCGCGGCCGCATTGGCCTGGCGTGACTTCATGGTGTCGGACTACTCCGACGCCGGGCAGGCGCGTTGGCTCGCCGACCACGAGATCGACTTGCTGCGTGGCAGCGCGCGGCTCGCCGGTCCGGGCGTCGTCGAGGTCGGCGGCGTGGCCTACACGGCCGACCATGTGGTGCTGGCTAACGGCGCCGAGCCCTTCATCCCACCCGTCCCCGGGCTGCACGAGCTCGACGGCGTGTGGACGAGCCGCGAGGCCACTGCCATGAAGACGGTCCCGCGCCGCCTGATCATCCTGGGCGCCGGGCCCGTCGGAGTGGAAATGGCCCAGGCCGTACGCCGGCTCGGTGGCGAGGCGGCCATCGCCGACATCTCCGCGCACATCCTCGGCCGCGAACCCGCGCCCCTGGGGGAAGCGCTCGGCGAGGCGCTGCGCCGCGACGGCGTCGAACTCGTACTCTCGGCGAACACGACCGCCGCACGCCGCGACGGCGACGACTACGTCCTGGAGTTCGCCGACGGGCGGGAGCTGCGCGGCGACAAGCTGCTCGTCGCCACCGGGAGACGCCCGCGCGTGCACGGCATCGGCCTGGAAAGCGTCGGCATCGAGCCGGATCCCCGGGGTGTCCCGGTCGACGCGCACCTCCGCGCCGGGGAACGCCTTTGGGCGATCGGCGACGTCACCGGCCTGTGGCCGCTCACCCATGTCGGCAAGTACCAGGGCCGCGTGGTCGCGGCGAACATCCTGGGGCAGTCGCGTACGGCGGACTACACGGCCGTACCGCGCGTCGTCTACACCGACCCGCAGGCCGCAGCGGTGGGCTCGGCGGACGGCCGGTTCAGCGCCACGATCCCGATCTCCGAGGTCGCGAAGACGGCGACGTACACCCACGCGTACGCCGAGAGCACCGGCTTCCTCACCCTGGTCAGCGACGGCGAACGCCTGACCGGCGGCTATGCGCTCGGCCCGGAGGCAGGCGAGTGGCTGCAGCAGGCAACGCTGGCCATCCGGGCGCAGGTGCCCTTGGACGTCCTGATCGACACGATCCAGCCGTTCCCCACCTTCTCCGAGATCTACACCGCCACGCTCAAAGCCCTCCGCGCCGAGATCGCGGCAGCAGGCACCGCCATGTGAAAGGTCCCGCAGCCCGGGCGTCCGCGACCGGGCCCCTCCCCGCTGCCCGCGGTGCGGCGGCTCGCACTGTCGTGATGCCGAGCCACCGCAACACCGTCTTGCACGGTTTTCCGAGGGCGATCCTGACCAGATTCTCGTTCGAGAGACAATTCGGAGGAAATATGTTCAACAAATGGAGAAGATTCCGGCTGGCCGCAATGGCGCTCATAGCCGCCTGCGCTGTCGTTCTCGGAATGACGGCGCCGGCTTCGGCCGGGATCCAGGGTTTTCCCGGCGAGGAGGGTCAATACCATCCGGTGACCTACTCGGGCGGGCAGATCCATAGCCGTAGCGTCGAAGGGGAAGCACGCGATGACCGCGGCAACATCCTTCATGTGTGGCGCGGCGGGGACAACGACAACATCTGGATCTCGTTGAGCAACGGACCCGCATACCCGCTGCCTGCAACGGCGGGGTCGCCCGATCATGCGCAGACGTGGGCCGCCCCGACGGTGATCTGGACAGACGACGGGTACCGCGGGAACTTCCGGATCTTCCACACCGGTACGGACGGCCATATCTACCAGCACCGTATCCAGCTCACCACCGCCTACCAGCTGCCGGCAACGCTGCCCTACGCGACGCAGATCCCCAATAACGCGCGAACCAACACTCCACAGCCCGTGGCGGCCGCCGCGCTTCCAGGCAACTCCTACATGCTCGCCTGGAACAGCCAGACCAACAACGACATCTGGACGATGTTCTACGACGGCACCACCACGACCTTCCAGTCTCCCCAGGTGGTTCCGAATGCCCAGAGCGTCAAGGCGCCGGCACTCGCCGCTCAGGTGACCGACGGTAAAGATTCCGGTCCCTGGAACCAGGTCGTTCTCGCCTTCACAGGCCTCGACGAGCACGTTTATATGGCGCGGCAGCAGTACGGGACTTCCACCTGGACAAATCCGAAGTGGACCGAGGCCTGGACGCGCAATTCCCCATCCGTCGCGCTCTCCGGAAGTGGCTATGGCGTGATCACCCTCACGGGATATGATTTCTATGTGGACAGCCTGCTGATCAAACGGAATGGGGAGGTCTCGGGTCTTTACGACGATGCCACCCTCTTTCAGTGGACAGATAACTCCCCGCTGGCCGTGATAAGCGGAAACTCTGTCTACTACGTCCGTAACGGTGGCGTCAGCAGTGGACTCTGGTGGAAGTTTGTCACCGATTTCGGGTCCTGGGCCACGCCTCCGGCCCCGCAGTGGTGAGACCGGGAAAGGTATCGGGTCCAGGACTTCGGCGTAGCCGGACGACGTCCGAGTCGCCGCGATCTGCCATCCCAGCGAGGACCTGAAAGCCTGGCAGGCACGGGCCGGGAAGATCATGGAGTTCTCAACGCCCCGTGGTCCGAACCGTGTCCGCCACACCCCAGCCCTGCACGGGCCTTCGCACCTCAGCGGTGCATCCCGCCCGGCCACAAAAGGCCCACGGCTCCTGCGTGATCACCCGGTCCTGACACCGACGCCCAGCGTCGGTGTCAGGTCCCACCGGGGGGGAACCCGGTGGTGGGCCAGTGGATGCGATATCGCCCCCAAACCCGCAAAAGAGCTTATCAAATATA
>NZ_JBEZKL010000197.1:0-9567 GCF_040704695.1 Streptomyces sp. NPDC048411 | reverse complement strand
TCCGCGTTGCCGGCTTCCGCGCCAGTCCCGAGGAGACGCCCCGGAGGGGCCCCACCCACCCCACCACCCGGCGGACGCGGCGGCACCCCCGGGGCCAGACGCACACCCCAAGCCCGTCCGGCGATTGAGGACGGAACCGGTCACCCCGGACCGGGGTGGGACCACGGGGCCCCGGCCCGCATCTGCCGGATCAGGGGTCCGCAGTGCCCCGAGGGGCGGAAGAAGGCCGTGCCTTCCGCACAATGGGCAGCATGGCTCCACACCACCTGACGGTCGGCTTCGACCTCGACATGACGCTCATCGACTCCCGGCCGGGCATCAAGGCCACCTACCGGGCACTGTCCGCCGAGACGGGGACGCCGATCGATCTCGACCTGGTCGTCAGCAGGCTCGGACCGCCGGTGGAGCACGAGCTCGCGAACTGGTACCCCGCGCACGCCGTGGCCGCCGCAGCCGACCGATACCGGGAGATCTATCCCGCGTACGCGATCACGCCGAGCCCCGCCCTGCCCGGCGCCCGGGAATCCGTCGCCGCGATCCGCGCACGGGGCGGCCGGACGATCGTCGTCACCGCGAAGCACGCGCCGAACGCCAGGCTCCACCTGGCACACCTGGGAATCGAACCCGACGAGGTCATAGGCAGCCTGTGGGCGGAGGGCAAGGGAGATGCGCTGCGCGAGCACGGGGCGGGCGTCTACGTGGGCGACCACACCGGGGACGTGCGCGGTGCCCGTACCGCCGATGCCCTGTCGGTCGGGGTCACGACGGGCCCGTGCGACGCGGAGGAGCTCCGGGCGTCGGGCGCGGATGTCGTCCTGTCGTCGCTGACGGAGTTTCCGTCCTGGCTGGACGCGTACGCGGCGTAGGCGTTTCACTCGTCCTGGGCCCGCTCCTCCCCCTTGGCCGCGCACTCCACCCAGAGCAGCATCCCGCCCTGCCCGGGCAGCCCACCGCGCATGGGGTACGCGCCCCAGCTCTCCGCGTAGAGGGCGACGAGGTACAGCCCGCGCCCGCGCTCGGCAAGGTCCGTCGGGGCCTCGGGGCTCCACCGGAAGGGGGCGGGGATGTGCGGGTTGGTGTCCCACACGCAAGTTCTATTTGCGCTGCATTCATGAAACTGCATGCAGATCCCCTCGTGTGAGTGATGAGTCGAACTCAACCTCGCCAAGGAGGAGTTACATGGCAGGCAGATCGGCCCCCACCGGTCGGCGCGTCCGAATCGCCACCGAACTGCGCAAATTGCGTGAGCGCGCTGGTCTCACGGCGACCGAGGCCGCCCGAGTGCATGGCATCAGCCAGGGCCAGCTGAGCAACATCGTGAACGCCAGGTTCGGAGTGAGTGGCGAGCGGCTGCGCGCCATGGCGCAGAACTACGACTGCTCCGACAATGCCTTCATCGAGGCCCTGGTCAACATGGTCCAGGACCGGAGACGCGGATGGTGGTCCGAGTACCAGGAGCTCCTGCCGAACCCTCTCCTGGACCTCGCGGAACTGGAGCACCACGCCGAGCGGCTGCGCGGCGCCATCACCGCACACATTCCTGGGCTGCTGCAGAGCGCAGACCACGCGCAAGATCGCGAAGTCGCTTGCAAGGCTGCCGTCTTCGATCATGCTGACGTCTTGCTCGCTGCCGTCTTCCCTGAGGATGCTCGTGTAAGAGCGTCCGCCAGTAGGTGCCGTGCCGGGGGGCGTAGCGGTGCAGGCACGGTTCGCCCGATCATGGAGTTCTCTGCGCTTCGTGATCACCGGGGGATCCGTGCCTGCCGTCCCAGCATGCATTCTCGACCCGATCCGCGACCAGTTCCTCGCCCTGCTGCCCGTCCGTGAGGACCGTCATCCGTGGGGCTGCCACAACCCGCGCATCAGCGACGCCGTGGTCTTTGGCTGCGGATACGAGCGCGCGGCTGACAAGGACTGTTCCGCCACCACGCTGCGGCGCCGCCGCGACGAGTGGATCGCCGCCGGGGTGATGGAGACGCTGAGGCTGCTTATTCTCGCCGCCTACGACCGCATGATCGGCCTCGAACTCGACCAACTGTCCGCCGACGGCTGCATCGCCAAGGCGCCCTCCGGCGGAGAGTGCGCGGGCAAGAGCCCCGTCGACCGAGCCAAACAAGGCGTCAAACGTTCACAGTTGACTGATGGGCAGGGAATTCCTCTGGTTACCGATCCCGCGCCGGCCAACACCCGCGACCACGCTCTGCTACCCGCTACCCGCTACCCGCTACCCTCGACCGCTTCGCCGACCTTCAAGCATCCCTGGGGCCGCTACCCGCTAGCCCGCGGCTGAGCCTGGACGCAGGCTACGACTACTGCATGGTCCACCAGGACCTGCCGGCGAGAGGGATCACTGGGCAGATCGCCAAGCGCGGCGCGAAGACTCCCATCCAGGCCGGCGGGCGCTGGGTGGTTGAACGCACGAACTCGTGGATGAACAACTTCGGCAAGCTCCGCCGTTGCACCGAGCGACGAAAAGCTCCGGTCGAGTTCTTCATCGCCCTGGCCAGCGCCATCATCACCGTCCGCTGCCTCATCCGACGTGCCTGCTAAAATGCCGGTCATCACGTAAGCCTTCTCGGTGCGGATTCCGATCCGCCGGGGAGGCTTTTTTTCATGCCCGGGGCCCGCCTGCCTCGACACCGGTGGACCCGCTTCGAGGTCCTCGCCCTGCCGAGCGACCTGAACGCGCCGCGCCCCACCCACCGGTTCTTTGTTCCAAGCCGCAAGAGGAGATCCACGTCATGAGTCCACAGACGAACACCGCGCCCGCCACGGATACTTGGCAACTTGGTGACCAGACCGTCAACCGCGTCGGGTTCGGCGCGATGCGCCTGACGGGTACCGCACCCTTCGACCGCGGCGTGCCGCGTGACCGCGATCGGTCGATCGGCGTGCTCCGGCGGGCGATCGAGCTCGGCGTGAACCACATCGACACCGCCGCGTTCTACTTCTCGGCGACGCGCTCCGCCAACGAGCTGATCAACCGGGCGCTGGCGCCATACCCGGAGGAGCTGGTCATCACCACCAAGGTCTGGCCGGGCCGCGATACCTCGGGCGCGTGGTGGTGGGCCGCGCCGGCGCAGTTGCGCGGCCAGGTCGAGGAGAACCTGCGCCAACTCGGTCGCGATCATCTGGACGTGGTAAACCTGCGCGTGCCACCGAGCCGGCGGACCGGCTCGATCGGCGAGCACTTCGGCGCGTTGGCCGAACTGCGAGATGCCGGGCTTATCCGCCACCTCGGCATCTCCAACGTCACGTCCGAGCAACTGACCGAGGCTCGGGCCATCGCCCCGGTCGTCTGCGTGCAGAACCCCTATGGGATCGGTGCGTCGAGCGAGGACCGGGCGCTCCTGCGGCTCTGCGGTGAACTCGGCCTCGCCTTTGTCCCGTTCTTCGCGATCGCCGGTTCCGGGCGCGAGGCGGGTCCGGCTGCCAGCGACCGCGAGGCGGTGTGCGCCGTCGCCCGCGCGCACGGTGTGTCCGTCGCGCAGGTCCGGTTGGCCTGGACCTTGCAGCAGGGGCCGCACGTGCTGGCGATCCCGGGGACCGGTGATCTGGACCACCTCGCGCAAAACGTGGCGTCCGGCGCGCTTCGGCTCTCGGAAGACGAGATGGCACGCCTCACCTCGCTGCGGCCGGCCGGAGCATAGCGGGGCCACTACCAGCCGGAATCCATCCCACCGGCCACCGCTCGCACTGAAAGGGTCCGCCAGCGCCCCCTACTGGCGGACCCTCTCATAGGAGTACACGTACACCTCATCCAGGAAATCACGGCGCTCCCGGATCACCTCCTCCAGGTCGAGGCCCTGGAGGAATCGGTCGACGGCACGAACCTCGTCCGGCGTCAGCAGCAGGAGGCTGTCCGGGTTGCACGCGCACCCTCCACCCTGCGGAAAACCGCAGGGTGGAGGGTGCGGAGAACCGCATAAGTTCGACGGCAATCCTCATACCGGCGCTGATCAGCGGTTTCTAGCGTGGTCAATGGATCGCGGCATCTGCCCGCGGCGACCGCCCCCGCAGCCTGGAGATTTCGAAATGGACCTCATGACCCTGGCTCTGCCTCAGAAACCCGCCAGCGGTATCGCGGGCTGGGCAGCCGACCTCGTGGACACCATGGGCGGCCCCGGCGCGGGCCTCGCCATCGCCCTGGAGAACCTCTTCCCACCGCTGCCCAGCGAGGTGATCCTCCCCCTGACCGGCTTCGCGGCCGGACAGGGCGTCATCAGCCTGTTCTCGGCCCTGTTCTGGACCACACTCGGCTCGGTGGTCGGCGCCGCGGTCCTCTACTGGATCGGCATGCTGTTCGGACGAGAGCGCATGCGCGCGATTTGGGCCAGGCTGCCGCTGGTCAAGACGTCCGACCTGGAGCGGACGGAGGAGTGGTTCGCCAAGCACGGCACCAAGGCCGTCTTCTTCGGCCGCATGGTGCCGATCTTCCGCAGTCTCATCTCCGTTCCGGCCGGCCTGGAACGCATGCCGATGTCGATCTTCCTGCTGCTCACCACCCTGGGCAGCCTGATCTGGAACTCCGTGCTCGTGCTGGCCGGCTACTGGCTCGGCGATCAGTGGGACCTCGTCGAGACCTACGTCGGGGTCATCAGCAAGGTCGTCCTCGTCCTGGTCGCGGCGGCCCTCGCTCTCTACATCGTGGTCCGCCTGCGCTCCCGCGGCTCCGCCCAGCATCGCCGTACGTCGTGACCAGTCCCCTTCTTACCCCGATCGAACGATCTTGCCCCGGCTGCGCCGCCCGACTAATCTCGGCGACCGTGCAGGGGGACTCGGCGGACTTCACCACCCGGCCCCTCCCAGCGGCGCTCAGACCCGCGCAACCGGGAGGTGAGCCTCCGGCGACGCCTTCTCCGGCGTTCCCGCGACGGGCCGCCGGCATCCTGCTCGGCTGTCTGACCGCGTTATGTGGACTGCTGTACTTCGCGGTCGTCGGCACCCTCCTCGGCCCCCTTCTGCTGTGGCCGCGCACCCGACGACACGCCCTCGTCGCCCTCATCGCCGGGGCCCGACGGCTGACGGGACTCGAACGCCGGCGCCGCTCGGTCTTCTTCGGGGACCGCTTCCCCGACCGCCCCGTTCCCGACCACCGGATCCTGCGCTACCTCGCCACCCGCACCTACGCCGGTCTGGTCACCGGCATCGTGGTCGGCCTGCTCGGCTTCGGCATTGCCCTGGCGGGGCTGCTCGTCGCGAGCCTTGTGCGGGGCACGCTCGGCTGGCGGGAGCTGCTCACCCAGGGGCTGCTCGGCGGGGTGCTGCTCTTCCTGGACGTACAGGGCCTGGTGTCGCTGGAGGCGCTCGACGCGCGTCTGGCCCGCGAGAACTTCGGTCCGTCGGAACGCGAGCTGATGCAGCGGCGCATCGACGAACTGGCCACCAGCCGGGCTGCGGTGCTCCAGGCCGTGGACACCGAACGCCGACGTATCGAGCGGGACCTGCACGACGGGGTGCAGCAGCGTCTGGTGGCGCTGGCCATGCTCCTCGGACGCGCCCGCCGGGGCCGTACGCCCGAACAGGCGGACAGCCTGCTGGAGCAGGCCCACCGGGAGTCGCAGGAGATGCTGACCGAACTGCGGGAAGTGGCCTGGCGGGCCTATCCGACGGCGCTGGACAACCTGGGGCTTCAGGAGGCGCTCGCCGGCGTGTCCGAGCGGTGCAGCATCCCCATCCGGATGGACTTCGGCCTCGCCGATCCGTTGCCCGCCGCAGTCGAGACCGCCGCGTACTTCGTCGTGTCGGAGGCCGTGACCAACGCGGCCAAGCACTCGGCCGCCACGGAGATCCTCGTGAGCGTCCGCGCGTACGGCCCCGTCCTCGTCGTCCGGGTCGAGGACAACGGCGTCGGCGGCGCGAATCCGGCGGGCAGCGGACTGACCGGCCTGCACAGCCGGGTCGGCGCGCTGGACGGCCGGCTGCACGTCCACAGCCCCTCCGGGGGGCCCACCACGATCACTGCGGAGTTGCCGTGCGCGTAATGCTGGCCGAGGACTCGACCCTGCTGCGAGAGGGGCTGGTCCGGCTGCTCACCGAGGAGGGGCACGAGGTCCTCGCCGCGGTGGGAGACGCCGTCGCCCTGCTGCGGGAAGTGGAGGCCCAACAGCCGGACATGGTCGTCGTGGACATCCGGATGCCCCCCACCCACACGGACGAGGGGCTGCGGGCCGCACTGGAGATCCGCAAGCGGTGGCCCGGCGTCGGGGTCCTGGTGCTGTCCCAGCACATAGAGCGCAACTACGCGGCACAGCTGCTGACCTCGAACGCGGAGCGGGTCGGCTATCTGCTCAAGGACCGGGTCGCCCAGGTGGAGGAGTTCCTCGACGCGCTGGAGCGGATTCAGGCGGGTGGCGCCGCCATCGACCCGGAGGTCGTAAGGCAGTTGGTGATCCGTACGACGCACAGCGACCCGCTGGCCCGGCTGACCCCCCGCGAGCGCAGCGTCCTGGAGACGCTGGCCCAGGGGCACACCAACGCGGCCATCTCGGAGAAGCTGCACATCTCCATGAGCACGGTCGAGAAGAACCTCAACACGATTTTCGACAAGCTCGAACTCGCCCACGCCGCGGGCTACAACCGCCGGATCCTGGCCGTACTGCGGTATCTGGAGTCGTGACGACAACGACGTGCCGGGCAGCGGAGATCCCGCCGCCCGGCACGTCGTTTTCGTCACCGGGTCGTCACTGGAACGAATACGGGTTCAGAGCGTCGTCGGGCCATTTTCTCCCCTCGAGTTTTGTCGCACCTCGGCAACTAATTGCCAAGGAATGTACGCCTTTAATTCGACGAGCTACACTCCGCGATCGACGAATATTCCAACCCGGAAGCTATTGCGCGGTCCTTTGCGGGTGCCGCTGATTCGCACGTCGAACGTAACGGGCCCGGGTTTTCCTGATCAAGATTTCCCCAGGGCAGTACGGTTTTCCGCAGGGCCGCACCTGCGGTTTTCCGCATGTTGAGCCTGCGGAAAGCAACGGCCGCCATGACGGTTTACCTCGTATCCGCACGCATGTCGGCGGACCTAGCGTTTTCCCCGTTGAGATCCGGCCGGCTTCCTGGGCCGGGCCTGGAGCAACGGAAGGAAGCAAGGTGCGAAAGAAACCGGCAACGGTACGGATTGCGCGATGGAGCGCCACCCATCCGTGGTCCGCCATCGGTCTCTGGGTCGTGTTCGTCGCCGCGTGCCTCTTCCTGGGCGGAGTGGCGGGTACGAACGCGATCAGCGACGAGGAGTCGGGGGTCCGCGAGTCGGGCCGCGCCGGCAAGATCGTGCACTCCGGTGACTTCCCCGAGAAGGCCGAAGAGAACGTGCTGATCACCGCCGAGGACGGCGGGAAGCTGGACCGGGCGGCCGGTCGAGCCGCGGCGGCGGACGTCGTCAAGCGGATGAAGGCGCTCTCCGGGGTGGAGAGCGTCGGTGAGCCGGTCGCCTCGCCGAACGGCAAGGCGCTGCTGGTGCCGGTCACCATGAAGGGCGACACGGAGAACGCCGACCGGCGGGTCCAGCCGCTGCTCGACGCAAGCGCGGCGGTCCAGAACGCCCACGAGGGCCTTCGGGTCGACGAGGTGGGCACCGGCTCGACGGCCAAGGGGCTGTCGGAGACCCTCGGCGAGGACTTCCAGAAGGCCGAACTGATCAGCGTGCCGCTGACCCTGCTGATCCTGCTCGTCGTCTTTGGCGCGATCATCGCGGCCGGCGTTCCCGTGGTGCTCGCGCTGTCCTGCGTCGGCGCCGCCATCGGGCTGTCCACGCTCGCCTCCCACGTGCTGCCTGAGACCAGCGCCGTCAGCAACGTCATCCTGCTCATGGGTATGGCCGTGGGCGTGGACTACTCGCTCTTCTACCTCAAGCGCGAACGCGAGGAACGCCGTGCCGGGAAGTCCGACGTCGACGCGATCGAGATCGCCGCGGAGACCTCCGGGCGCACCGTCGTGGTCTCCGGCACCACCGTGATCGTGGCGATGGCCGGTCTCTACCTGGCCAAGGAGGCGACCTTCGCGTCCCTGGCCACCGGCGCCATCATCGTCGTAGCGGTCGCTGTCCTGGCCTCGCTGACCGTGCTGCCCGCCCTGCTCGGCAAGCTCGGCCGCTGGGTCGACAAGCCGAAGGTGCCCTTCCTGTGGCGGCTGACCATGCGCTCCGGCGAGTCCCGGATGTGGCCCGCGCTGCTGCGCCCCGCGCTGTCCAAGCCGGTCATCACGCTCGTGGTGTCCGTGGGCGCGCTGCTCCTGCTGGCCGTGTCGGCCCTCGACATGAAGCTCAAGCAGCCGGGCTCCGACGATCTGTCCCGTGACATCCCAGTCGTCCAGGCGATGGACCGGCTGACCGCGGCCTTCCCCAGCAAGGGCACCGTGCACCAGGTCGCCGTCCGGGCGCCCACTGCGGAGGCCGGCGAGGTGAAGAGCGCGCTGAAAGGCCTGCTCGAACGCACCGCGGACAACAAGCTGTTTGCGCACGACTCGACGCCGACGATCAAGGAGTCGGCGGACCACCGTGTCCACACCGTCGACGTGGGCACGCCGTACCAGCCCAAGAGCGACGGGGCACGCGAGTCCCTGGACCTGCTGCGCGAGTGGGTGCAGCAGGCGATGGCCGACGTGCCCGACTCCGAGAGCGCGGTCGGCGGCAAGGTGGCGCAGGGGGTGGACTTCACGGGGCACCTGGAGGAGCGGATGCCCTGGGTGGTGGGCTTCGTCCTGCTGCTGACCTTCGTCACCATGGTCCTGATCTTCAGGTCGCTGGCCGTCGCGATCTCCGCGATCCTGCTGAACCTGCTCTCCGCGGCGGCCGCGTTCGGTGTGCTGGTCGGGGTCTTCCAGCACACCTGGGCGGAGAAGATCCTCGACTTCCACAGCTCGGGCGCGGTCGTCTCGTGGCTGCCGCTCTTCCTGTTCGTGGTGCTGTTCGGCCTGTCGATGGATTACCACGTCTTCGTGGTCAGCCGGATCCGCGAAGCCTCGCTGGCCGGTGCCTCGACCAAGGACGCCGTCCGTGAGGGCATCACCCGCTCGGCGGGCGTGGTGACCAGCGCCGCGATCGTCATGGTCGGGGTGTTCGCGATCTTCGGCACGCTGTCCATGGTGGAGTTCAGACAGCTCGGCGTGGGCCTCGCGGCGGCCATCCTGCAGGACGCCGTGATCATCCGCATCTACGTCCTGCCGGCGCTCATGACGGCACTCGGCAAGTGGAACTGGTGGCCCGGCGGAATCTCCGGCGGTAGCCGCGGCCCCTCGGCCCAGCTCCCGGACCAGGCCGGTCCCGCGCGGTACCGCGCCGAGGAGCAGGCGCAGTACGCTCGGTCCACCGCCCCGCAGCAGTACCGGCAGGAAGCGCCCCAGCAGCAGTACGAGCAGGGCGCGCACCAGCAGCCCTACCAGCAAGGCAGCCACCTGCAGCAGCAGTCGCGGCCCGGTCGGCACCGCCGTGATACCTCGCGACCTGACTACTACCAGCCGTAGGGCCAGGTCCCTAGGGCGTGTTTCGAAAGTCCCGCCTGCCAGGCGGCGTCTGGCACGCACGCTCGCTGCGTTGTCGGGCTCGCCCCGATACGCCCAGTATCGGGG
>NZ_JBEZKL010000196.1:0-9582 GCF_040704695.1 Streptomyces sp. NPDC048411 | reverse complement strand
CGGCGACAACCTATATATACACACACGTTTTAAAACTCTTTCCCTACCCGTCGCTCTTCCTATATAACATGACCACGGCCGGATGTGCGGAGGGGCGCTGTTTCACGTGAAACAGCGCCCCTCGATGCAGCAGCTATCGGTACCTGCCCCGGAAGAGTCAGCCCGTCGACTTCATCGGCGTCAGACAGAGAACCACACTGGTCCGGCTCTTACGGCTGCCGGAGGTTTCGGTGTAGGCGACGTACTTCTTGGCGTCACACAGGTCCGTGTCCGTGGTGTCGTCGTGCACCTCGGCCACCTGGTACTCGGCCCCAGACGAGCCGCAGTCGGCCGATGCCATGTCCGGGCTGATGTTGGAGCCCTTGTTCTGCAGGCAGTCACCGACCGAGGCGGCCTTGGCGTCCGACTCGAATATCTTGTCCCAGCCGAACTTCAGACCCGCGAGGGCGCTGAGCGCCACCACGATGATGACGATGTTGCGCACCGCGAGGAAAGCCTTCTTGCCACCGGACATGTTCTGAGCGGCGGGCCCTGTGGGGGCATGCCCTGGGTCGGAGGGCCACCGGGATGGCCGCCGTACGGCTGCTGACCCTGATGCGGCGGATACGGCTGCTGTTGCGGATAGCCGTACACGGGCTGTTGGGGTGGGTACGGCTGTTGAGGCTGCTGCCCGTATGGTCCAGGGCTTTGCTGGGGCGGGTAGGTCATGTGGGTGCCCCCGCGGATCGTGCGCCGCTCGTCTTTTGACGCGCGCACGCTATAGCACTTCACTGACACGGCTCCACCGGAACATCGTCACGGCGACGATCCCGTAGAGCAGCGCAAGCCCGATCACCACTGGGGCCGACTTCCCGTCAGGAGGCAGTGCCACAGCGGCTACTGCGGCGGCGCTCACAAAGGCCACGTTGAACAGCACGTCGTACAGAGAGAAGACGCGACCGCGGAACGAGTCGTCCACCGAGGTCTGCACCACCGTGTCCGTCGCGATCTTCGTGCCCTGAGTGACGGCTCCGAGGACGAATGCCGCGACCAGCATCGGTCCGGGAGCGAACCATAGCCCGAGCGCGGGTTCGAGGACGGCAGCCGCGGCGGCGCACGTCGCTATCCAGCGGAACCGGCCGAGCCGTCCAACCGCCCAGGGCGTCAGTACGGCCGCCGCGAAGAATCCCGCTCCCGAGGCGCCCACGGCCAGTCCGAGCAGGGCCAGACCGCCGGATTCGCTGTCGGACCAGGCGTACCGGCACAGCATCAGCACCATCACGGTCAGCGCCCCGTAGCAGAACCGGATCACTGTCATGGCGCCCAGTGCCCGTGCGGCGTCCGTCCGTTCCGCTAGATGGCGCAGCCCGTCGACGAGTCCGTGCGCGGTGGTGGTGAGCGCGTCCCTCAGTCGGATAGGACTGCCGTTCGTATCCGGTCCGAGGAGTCGGGTGGCAAGGCTGAGGGAGGCCAGTGCCGAGGCGAGGTAGAGCCCCGCGCCCAGCAGCACCACTGCGGCATCCGAGTCCGCAGCCACGAGGCGTACGGCGAAGGCGAGGCCGCCGCCTGCCGTGGCGGCGAGCGTGCCCGCAGTCGGTGAGAGCGAGTTGGCCATGACCAGCCGGTCCCTGTCGACGACCCGCGGTAGCGCGGCCGAGAGTCCCGCCAGCACGAAGCGGTTCACCGCGGTGACGCACAGCGCAGAGGCGTAGAAGAGCCAGTCGGGTGCGGTGCTGAGGATCAGCAGGGCGGTGCAGCAGGCGAGGGCTGCGCGCAGCAGATTGCCGTAAAGGAAAACCTGACGGCGCTGCCAGCGGTCCAGCAGGACGCCGGCGAAAGGGCCGATGAGCGAGTACGGCAGCAGCAGCACAGCCATCGCGGAGGCAATGGCCGCCGCCGACGTCTGCTTCTCCGGGGAGAAGACGACGTGCGCGGCGAGGGCGACCTGATAGACGCCGTCGGCACACTGGGAGAGGAGCCGTACGGCCAGCAGACGACGGAAGTTCCGAAGGCGCAGGAGTACGCGCAGATCACGTACGACGGGCATGTGGGCAAGGGTCACATACGTTGAGGGTCCCCGGGCGGATTGCCCGGGGACCCTCAACGAGGCGGAAGCTGAGAAGCGTTGCCACTCAGCGCCCTGCCGCGTTCACACGCCGTTGTCGGTCGTGTCAGCGCTCGACGTCGCCCTTGATGAACTTCTCGACGTTCTCGCGGGCCTCGTCGTCGAAGTACTGGACCGGCGGGGACTTCATGAAGTACGAGGACGCGGAGAGGATCGGGCCACCGATGCCACGGTCCTTGGCGATCTTCGCGGCGCGCACGGCGTCGATGATGACACCGGCGGAGTTCGGGGAGTCCCAGACCTCGAGCTTGTACTCCAGGTTCAGCGGAACGTCACCGAAGGCGCGGCCCTCGAGGCGCACGTACGCCCACTTGCGGTCGTCCAGCCAGGCCACGTAGTCCGACGGACCGATGTGGACGTTGTCCGCACCGAGCTCGCGGTCACGGATCTGGGAAGTGACTGCCTGCGTCTTGGAGATCTTCTTGGACTCCAGGCGCTCACGCTCGAGCATGTTCTTGAAGTCCATGTTGCCGCCGACGTTCAGCTGCATCGTGCGGTCCAGGATGACACCCCGGTCCTCGAAGAGCTTCGCCATCACGCGGTGTGTGATGGTGGCGCCGACCTGGGACTTGATGTCGTCGCCGACGATCGGGACACCGGCCTCGGTGAACTTGTCCGCCCACTCCTTGGTGCCGGCGATGAAGACCGGGAGGGCGTTGACGAACGCGACCTTGGCGTCGATGGCGCACTGCGCGTAGAACTTCGCAGCGACCTCGGAACCGACGGGCAGGTAGCAGACGAGGACGTCGACCTGCTTGTCCTTGAGGACCTGGACGATGTCGACCGGGGCCTCGGCGGACTCCTCAATGGTCTGGCGGTAGTACTTGCCCAGGCCGTCGTGGGTGTGGCCGCGCTGGACGGTCACGCCGGTGCTCGGAACGTCGGCGATCTTGATGGTGTTGTTCTCGCTGGCACCGATGGCGTCCGCGAGGTCGAGGCCGACCTTCTTCGCGTCGACATCGAAGGCGGCGACGAACTTGACGTCACGCACGTGGTACTCGCCGAACTGGACGTGCATCAGACCGGGCACCTTGCCGGCCGGATCGGCGTCCTTGTAGTACTCGACGCCCTGCACCAGCGAGGCGGCGCAGTTGCCCACGCCGACGATGGCTACGCGAACCGAACCCATTCCGGTTGCTCCCTGTGTTGAGTGTTCTCGGTGATTCCGATGAAGGCCCTGCGGAAGTGCTGGGACTTCACTTGCCGGTGTCGTCGGACGGATCCGGCGGGGTATGACCCCGGTGCCGGGGCAGGCCGTCCGTCTCCCCTGCTGTGTTCTGCTGAGCGGGACCCTCGGGCGAGGATCGTCGCTGATCCCGTCCCGACCGCTCGCTCTCGATGAGCTCGTTCAGCCAGCGCACTTCGCGCTCCACGGATTCCATGCCGTGTCGCTGCAGCTCAAGCGTGTAGTCGTCGAGTCGTTCGCGGGTGCGTGCCAGAGAGGCGCGCATCTTCTCCAGCCGCTCCTCCAACCGGCTGCGGCGGCCTTCCAGTACGCGCATCCGCACCTCGTGCTCCGTCTGTCCGAAGAAGGCGAAGCGGGCTGCGAAGTGCTCGTCCTCCCAGGAGTCGGGGCCGGTGTGCGAGAGCAGCTCCTCGAAGTGCTCCTTACCTTCTGCCGTCAGCCGGTAGACGATCTTGGCGCGCCGTCCTGCCAGTGAAGAGGCAGGGGCGACCGCACGTCCGCCGACGGGTGGGGCCTCTGCCGGACCGTTTCCCGGTTCCTCGATCAACCAGCCGCTGGCCACCAGCGTCTTGAGGCAGGGGTAGAGGGTGCCGTAGCTGAAGGCTCGGAAGATCCCCAACGAGGTGTTGAGGCGTTTGCGCAGCTCGTACCCGTGCATGGGGGACTCGCGGAGCAGACCGAGTACGGCGAATTCGAGGATGCCGGAGCGTCTGCTCAACTTCGCCTCCTCCTTCTCCGAGTGCTCCCGCGGAGCCTTATGCCGAGCTGATGTATCGACTCGATACATCATGACGATAGATCGCTCACCGCGATGCGACAAGGGGGGGCATTGTGAACGGCGTCACATCGCCAATTCGTAGGAAGCGACTTGCGTGATTTGGGGTGAACTTGGGCCCTGGGTGGGTTTTGACCGTGCGTAGTCTGTGCGGCATGCAGACCACCGGGAACCGCACGACGCCCCCGAGCGTCAGTCGTCGCGGACTGACCGGACGCGCTGCGGATGAGCCTGTCGCAGGGTCCGTCCGTAATTCGGGGGGACCGGATCTCAACTGCCGCTTCCAGGCGCTCTCGCCTGCCCGAGGAGTAGTCGTTCGATGAGCGAGCACCGTCGCAAGACGCAGCAACCGCAAGGTGGCGGGCGTGCCGCGACCAGACGAGCCGCCCAGCAGTCCACAGGACGCCGCGCAGCTCCGTCACGCGGAGTAACTAATGAGTCACCTTCCGGTTCGTACGACGACGAGAGTCCGTACGGCGGGCGTGCCGCGGCCAGACGAGCCGCACAGCGTGGTAGCGGGAGCCGGCGTGCCGCCGAGGGAGGTGGCGCGGGCCATGGCGGCGGTGGTGGCCGACGCCGGGGTGGTGGCGGCGACGGGTACGAGAGTCCCGGTCGGGGCCGTGGGCGCGGCAGTCAGCGTCCCGTGAAGAAGCGCTTCATCGACTACCCCCGCGCCGGGAAGTACGGAGCGCGGCGCTGGGTGCCGTCCTGGAAGCTGGTCTCCAGTCTCTGTATCGGCTTCCTCGGCCTTCTCATGGGTGTTGCCGGGCTGGCATACGCGATGGTCGGGACGCCCAAGGTGAAGGATGCCGCCAAGGCGGAGAACAACGTCTACTACTGGGCGAACGGCAAGCAGATGATCGCCACGGGTGGCGAGACCAACCGTCAGATCATCGACTATTCGCAGATTCCCGCAGCCATGCGCAACGCCGTCATCTCGGCGGAGAACAAGTCGTTCGACACCGACAGCGGCATCGACCCGATGGGTATCGCCCGGGCCTTTTACAACATGGCCAAGGGCGGACAGACCCAGGGCGGCTCAACGATCACCCAGCAGTACGTGAAGAACTCGCGTCTCTCTCAGGAGCAGACCCTGAGCCGGAAGTTCGAAGAGCTCTTCATCACGATCAAGGTCGGCAAGACGGAGTCCAAGCGCACGATCATGGCCGGCTACCTCAACATCTCGTACTACGGACGAGGTGCATCGGGGATTCAGGCGGCGGCGCGTACGTATTACGACAAGGACGCCAGGGATCTGGACCCGAGCGAGTGCGCCTTCCTGGCCACGCTGCTCAAGGGCGCGACCTACTACGACCCGGCGGGCGCGCCCGAGATCGATCCTGAGCAGGCCACTGCGGCGAAGAACCTGGACCGGGCGAAGAAGCGCTGGTCCTGGATCCTCAACGAGGAGGTGAAGGACGGGCGGATGACGCAGAAGGAGCGCGACAAGTACACGGAGTTCCCCATGCCGAAGCCGCCGAAGCAGAACGCGCAACTGGGCGGTCAGATCGGCTATCTCGTGGACCTTGCCAAGGCGAACTTCCTCAACAGCAACACCAGGGGCGTCACGGCGGAGAAGCTGGCCCAGGGCGGCTACGAGATCCACACCACCTTCGACGAGCGGAAGGTCAAGAAGCTCAACGCCGCCGTCAAGAAGGTCTACGACACGAAGATCGATCCGAAGGCGCGTCCTACCAAGGACACACACGTCCAGTTCGGTGGCGCGTCGGTGAATCCGGCCACCGGAGCCATCGCCGCGATCTACGGCGGTCAGGACGCGACGACTCACTACACCAACAACGCCGACACCACCGGTGCGCAGGTGGGTTCGACCTTCAAGCCGTTCGTGCTGGCGGCTGCCATGGAGTACGGCAAGCGTGACCCTTCAGGCCCGCCGGAACAGGACGCGTCGCAGCGCACGAAGGTCTCCCCGAAGAGCATCTACAACGCCGACGACAAACTGAAGATCAAGAAGTACAACGGCGAGGTCTGGACCGACGAGAACGGCAAGGAATGGCTGCAGGCCAACGACGGCCACAAGTCGGAGGGCAATATCACCCTTCGTGAGGCGATGCAGGTGTCCGCCAACTCCCCGTACGTACAGCTGGGCATGGACGTCGGCACCGACAAGGTGAAGGACGTCGCGATAGCCGCGGGTCTGCGTGACGACAAGTACATGGCGGACGCGACCGTTCCGTCGTTCTCCATCGGTACGTCCCAGCCGAGTGCGATCCGGATGGCGGGGGCGTACGGCACCTTCGCCAACAGCGGGATGCAGCACGACCCGTACTCCGTCGAGGAGGTCAAGCACCGCGGTGAGGTCGTCTATCAGCACAAGAAGGTGAACAAGCGTGCCTTCGACAACATCATCGCCGACAACGTCACTGACGTACTGAAGAACGTCGTCGAGCACGGGACCGGCACGCCTGCCAAGCTCCCCGGTCGTGATGTCGCGGGCAAGACGGGTACGACGGACGACAACAAGTCCGCCTGGTTCGTGGGGTACACCCCGCAGCTGTCGACCGCCATCAGCATGTACCGGCTCGACGACAACGAGAAGCACAAGAACCGTGAATTCGAGAAGATGTACGGCACGGGTGGCGAGCAGACGATCCACGGTGCCTCGTTCCCGGCCCAGATCTGGCACGACTACATGGCCGACGCGCTGAAGGGAGAGGACGTCCTGACCTTCCCGAAGCCGGAGCCGTGGGGCGAGACGCTCTACGGGGGCGGCGCCCCTTCGCCGAAGCCGACCATCGAGCCTTCGGAGACCGCCTCCACCACGCCGTCCACGACACCTTCGAAGACGCCCTCCTCCCCCACGCCCAACCCGAGCGACAGCTGCCGGCCGTGGGACCGGAACTGCCAGAACAGCAGCGGGGGCAACAACGGAGGCAACAACGGAGGCAACAACGGAGGCGACACCGGAGGTAACTCGGCCATCGGCGGCGGAGGCGGATCTCCCACTCCGACCGACGGGACCACGTCTCCGGATACCTCGTCGGGCGGCGGGGGCAACGGGCACGGCAACGGGAACGGGACCGGCGGTTTCTTCGGAGGACCGGGCGGCTGACGTCCCTCCTGCCGGGTCAGGACCCCGGTGAACGGGTCGGCAGGAACGCCGGGGCCTCGCGGGCGGTGCGCTGGCACCACTCGCCGGTCGCGGTGAACGAGTCGTGGCTGGCTCCGGTCATCGCACAGGCCGTGTTCCCCAGCAGGGTGGACAGCCGGTACCGCTGGCCCTGGCGGCCGCGCGGATCCGGGACCTACTCCAACTCCACCAACAGATAGCGGACTTCACGGTCCGAGAAAGCGACGAGCACGGCATCTCGTGGACCTGGGAGTGTAGAGAACATCCCAATGCCCTTGTCAAGCCGCTGTCGTGACTGGTGGTGCTGCCTGATAGCACGCTCCGTCGCGGATCATCGCCCACAGGACGTTCACTCGTCGCCGCGCGAGCGCGATCAGGGCCGGCTTGTGCCCCTTTCCCTCGGCGCGTTTGCGGTCGTAGTAGGTCCGCGATGCGGGGCAGGATTTCAAGCTGGCCATCGAGGAGAGGTAGAAGACCCGCAGCAGGCCGCGGTGGTAGCGGCGGGGGCGATGAAGGTTGCCGCTGACCCGACCGGAGTCCCGGGAAGCCGGGGCCACGCCGCCGTAGCCGGCCAGGCGGTCCGCGCTGGCGAAGGCATCCAATTCACCGCCGGTGGCAGCGATGAACTCGGCCCCGAGCTGGCTGCCCATCCCGGGCAGGCTGCGGATCACCTCGGCGTGCGGGTGCTCGCGGAACCGGGCCTCGATGAGAGCGTCGAGCTCGGCGATCTCATCGTCGAGGGCCGTCACCGCCTTGGCCATGCGGATCACCATGGCGGCGACGAGCTTCTCTCTGGGCAGTGCGGTCTGCTGGGCCTGCGCCGCCTCCAGAGCGGCCTTCGCCAGGATCTCGGCAGTTCGGACTTTGCGGTTGCGCAGCCAGGTCTCGATGCGCCTGGCGCTGGCGCGGCGGATGACGACTGGAGTCTGATAGCCCGTCAGGAGAATGACGGGGTCCTTGTTGGTCAGGTCCAGCGGGCGTTCCAACGCGGGGAAATATTCAAGCAGTTGGGCGCGAAGACGGTTGATCTGACGTGTGCGGTCGCTGACCAGATCGGTGCGGTGGGTGGTGAGGATGCGCAGGTCGACCGCTATCTCGTCGCCGGGCCGCAGCCGGCCCAGGTCACGGCGCATGCGTGCCTGATCAGCGATGACAAAGGCGTCCTTCGCGTCAGTCTTGGCTTCGCCGCGGTAGGTGCCCGAGGCGCGGTGGACGGCCAGGCCGGTGAGGTAGGCCATGGGCTGGTCGTGGTTGAGCAGCAGGCCGACCAGCAGCGCGGCACCGCCGTGGTTGATGTCCACTGCCCACAGCACGTCCTGGTCGATGTCCAGGACGTCGAGGATCAGCTCCAGCAGGGTCGCTTCGTCGTTCAGGACCCGGCGGGAGAGCAGCCGCTCGCCCCGATCGTTGAGCACCACGCAGTGGTGATGCTCCTTGCCGATGTCCACTCCGCCCCAGATCCGGGGCACGGCTACCTCCGTCAGCTCGTCGTCACAAATCGATCCAGCAGACGACCTCGCCGACGTAGTCCTACAGAGCGATCAAGTCGCACATCCCAATTGGCGGTCGAGCGTCGCGGGGCCCCGGGCGGCCATGTTCTCTGAGCCATCCCATCGGCTCCTCCATGACAGCCATACCCAGTACCCCTGGGCCGACCGATCTTACGAGTGACCAGTGCAAACCCGCCCTTGAAAGGTAGGACTCCGTGATCCGCAGGAGCCGTGCTCGCCTCATGCCCGAGGCGGCCCGCGTGACGGCCAATCCGCCTCCACGATAAAACCGGGGCAGAGGTCAAACACTCCGGAGCCCTGGGTGTCTGTCGACAAATAAGTGGTGCGCGTCGTGTCAGCTGGGTTTTGACGTCATGGACATGCGGTAGTCCGCATGGTCGGAGGGGTCGACCATGCGGACGGTGAGGCGCTCGCTGGTGTGCCCGTGCTGCTCCGGGAGTGGCTCGATGGCTGTGAGGACGGTCCGGATGTAGGGCTCGCTGAGGTGGAGCAGGTGGGCGATCGACGATCTGAGGATGCCGCGCTGGTCAAGGACGGCTGCCCATGCCTGGTGTTCGAAGGTGAGCTTGGGGCGGCGGCGCGGGGCGGCGAGCCCGCCGGGGCAGGCGGCGTTCAGGACGCGGCGGACGGCCGCCGCACTCGGCGCGATGCGCACGCTGAAGACCGTCGCAGCGCGGGCACCGAGCCGGGCGAGCGTCTCCTGCGGAGCATGCGATGCCCGCTGGCCGATGGCGGCGAAGGAACGTACTCCGGTCAGTACTGCCGAGCAGGACACCAACGGCACGCTCACGAACCTGCTGACGGGTGGGCGACTTGATCACTCGACGAGGCGGCAGAGCGCGCGGCAGCCGCCGGGGCGCGGCTGCTCGTCTGTCCCGAGCTGTTCCTGACCGGGTATGCCATCGGCGACGACGT
>NZ_JBEZKL010000195.1:0-9704 GCF_040704695.1 Streptomyces sp. NPDC048411 | reverse complement strand
CAAGGTGCGGGACGAGTCCTACTTCCCGCTCGATCCCAGGGGCACGGCAGCCCCGGGACGCTCCCGCTCGTTGTCGCGGGCCTCCTCACCGCGCTCGTCGCCCAGCCGGTCGGATTTCACGCCGCCCGGCGAACCATGGGTCAGCTGCGCGGGGCGCGGGCCAGCTGGCGGGACTGAGCGACGAGCCGGTCGGTGCTGTCCCAGACGTCCGCGTCCTCCTCCAGGAAGCCGCCCGCGAGGTTGCGGGTGGTGATGGAGACACGCAGCGGGCCGGGGGCCGGGCGGCAGCGGATGTGGGTGGTGAGCTCGATGGTCGGCGTCCAGCCCTTGAGTCCCAGCTCGAACGAGGTCGGCGGCAGCGCGTCGACGGTGAGCAGCAGGGAGTACGGGTCGGCGTCGCGGCCGTCCGCGAGGCCGAACCAGCCGCGCATCTCGCCCTTGCCGGACGGGGCGCCGACGGCCCAGCCCACGGTCGACGGGTCGAGCTTGATGCTGAGCCGCTCGGTGATCGCGGAGCTTCCGGGGATGGGCGCCGGGCCGTCGCCCGGGCCGAAGCACTGCTCGATCGGCGCCATGGCCGGCGGCTTCGCCGACGTACGGATGTCGTCGGAGAGGGAGTCCAGGTCGCCGTAGGTTCCGAGAACCCGGATGCGCTCGACCTCGGTGCCGTCCTGCGCGTACTGGAAGAGGGACGCCTGGCCGGTGGAGAGGGTCCGGCCGGTGCGGACAACCTGCGTACGGATCACCGCGGGGCCGGGGACGGACGCGGTGAGGTAGTGCGCGGAGACCGAGAAGGGATCGGAGTGGGGCAGGGCCTCGCCGAGCGCGCGGCCGAGCATGGCCAGTAGATAGCCGCCGTTGACGGCCTGGATGATCGTCCAGCCCGCGGAGAGCTCGGCGTCGTAGACGCCTTCTTCGCGAAGGGTGACGGCGGTGTCTCTGTCGAACTCGCTGTCACCGATGAGTGCCTGAGCTGCCTGTGCCATGAGATGCACCGTACACCGAGTGTATTACTGAGCGGTAGCTTTTTTTGGTCGTCGGTGTATCGGCGCATCGCGGGCACGGGGTGTCCGGTCAGGTGGCCGCGGAGCTCTCCTCCGCCGTGGCCGAGGAACGGTTGTAGGCGCGGGGCGCCCGCCAGTGGAAGCGCATCGCCAGCAGCCGCAGAACAAAAGCGGTGATCGCGGCGGTGCCGCTGGTGAAGGCGTTCAGCGCGTCGAAGCGGATGCACAGCACGATCATGGTGGCGCCCACGATCGCGGGCACGGCGTACAGATCGCGGTCCCAGCGCAGCAGCGACGGCGTCTCGTTGGCGAGTACGTCACGCAGCACACCGCCGCC
This sequence comes from Streptomyces sp. NPDC048411, assembly GCF_040704695.1. Taxonomy (NCBI): domain Bacteria; kingdom Bacillati; phylum Actinomycetota; class Actinomycetes; order Kitasatosporales; family Streptomycetaceae; genus Streptomyces; species Streptomyces sp. NPDC048411. Next base: position 8,363 of record NZ_JBEZKL010000195.1, on the reverse strand, counting down.
GACCGCGGTGGCCAGGCCCAGGGCAGCCGATGCGGTGAGACCGAGGCCGTAGTCGTACGCCTTGACGGTGCCGGCGACACAGAACAGCCCAAGGCCCGCCGCGTCGAAGACGTTGACGGCGACCTGGATCCGCTCGACGTGCGGATGCAGGAAGAAGACCAGGCCGGCGGCGAGCAGTGGGGTGAGGAAGTAGCCGAGATCGGTGAAGGCGGCGGGCGGGACCGCTCCGATGATCACGTCACGGAACAGCCCCCCGCCCAGCGCTGTCACCTCGGCGAGCACCGCGATGCCGAAGACATCGAAGTTCTTGCGTACGGCGAGCAGTGCGCCGGAGATCGCGAAGACAAAGATTCCGACGATGTCGAGCGCATGCTGGACGGAGGGCGTGAACAGTTCGTTGAGCACCGGGCAATTGTGCCGGTTCTACTCCTTCGGGGTGTCCCCCGCGTTCCCGGCGTCCGCCGCGTCCTCCGAATCCGTCGCGGCCTCGGCGCCCTGGGAGACCTCGGTGATCTTGCCCGGGGCCTCCGGTGCGGCCGGCTCCGGCTCCTTCTTCAGCGCCACGATCTCCACCGCGTCCCGCGCCGATTCCAGCACGGTGTCGCCGGGAAGCTGGTCCGGCGCGTTCTCCGGGTGGTGGCAGGCCACCTGGTGCCCGGTCTTCAGCGCGACCAGCGGCGGCTCCAGCGTCGCGCAGGCTGCCGACGCCTTCCAGCAGCGGGTGTGGAAGTGGCAGCCGCTCGGCGGCGAGATCGGCGACGGCACGTCGCCGTTGAGCAGAATGCGCTCGCTCTTGGCCGACCGGCGCCTCGGGTCCGGGACCGGCACAGCCGACAGCAGCGCCTTGGTGTAGGGATGCATCGGCGCCTTGAACAGCGACTCGCGGTCGGCCAGCTCCACGATCTTGCCGAGGTACATGACCGCGATCCGGTCCGAGACGTGCCGGACGACCGAGAGGTCATGGGCGATGATCACGTACGTGAGACCCAGCTCGTCCTGGAGGTCGTCGAGCAGGTTGACGACCTGCGCCTGGATCGACACGTCCAGCGCCGAGACCGGCTCGTCCGCCACCACCAGCTTCGGCTTGAGCGCGAGCGCGCGGGCGATGCCGATGCGCTGGCGCTGTCCGCCGGAGAACTCGTGCGGATAGCGGTTGTAGTGCTCGGGGTTGAGGCCCACCAGCGAGAGCAGCTCCTGGACCGTCTTCTTGACCCCGCCTTCGGGCGTGACGCCCTGGAGCTTGAAGGGGGCACTGATGATCGTGCCGACTGTGTGCCGCGGGTTCAGCGAGGAGTACGGGTCCTGGAAGATCATCTGCACGTCGCGGCGCATCGGCCGCATCGCCGAGACACCCAGGTGCGTGATGTCCTTGCCCTCGAACTCGATCTTGCCACCGGTCGGTTCGAGCAGCCGGGTGATCAGCCGGCCCATCGTCGACTTGCCGCAGCCGGACTCACCCACGACACCCAGGGTCTCCCCCGCACGCACGTCGAAGGAGATGCCGTCGACAGCCTTCACCGCGGCGACCTGACGCTGCAGCAGCCCCTTCTTGATGGGGAAGTGCTTGACCAGGTTGTCGACCTTGAGCAGCGGTTCGGGCGAGCTCGTCGCCTGCGTCGGGATCGCCGTCGCGGCGGCGCTCTTCTCGGTCTTCTCGCTCTTGTCGCTCACAGCTTCGGCGCAATCTCTTCGGTCCAGATCCGGGTCCGGTCCTCCGGCGACATGTGGCAGGCCGCGAAGTGGTCGCCCTCGACCTGCTGCAGCTCCGGGCGCGTGGTCCGGGTGATGCCGCCCTTGGGCACATCCGCGTACGGGCAGCGCGGGTTGAAGGCGCAGCCGGACGGGATGTTGATGAGGCTGGGTGGGGAACCCTTGACCGGGACGAGCCGGTCGGTCTCCTCCTTGTCGATGCGCGGCATCGACGTGAGCAGACCCCAGGTGTACGGGTGCCGGGGCTCGTAGAAGACCTGCTCGGCGGTGCCGCGCTCGACGCAGCGACCGCCGTACATGACCAGGATGTCGTCGGCCATCTCGGCGACGACGCCCAGGTCGTGAGTGATCATGATGACCGCGGAGCCGAACTCCTTCTGCAGGTCGCGGATCAGGTCGAGGATCTGTGCCTGGACGGTCACGTCCAGGGCGGTCGTCGGCTCGTCGGCGATGAGCAGTTCGGGGTTGTTGACCAGCGACATCGCGATCATCGCGCGCTGGCGCATACCGCCGGAGAACTCGTGCGGATAGGCGTCGACGCGCTTGGCGGGCTCGGGAATGCCGACCCGGTCGAGCATCTCGACGGCGCGCGCACGGGCCGCCTTCTTGCTGACGTCGTGGTGGTTGCGGTACGCCTCGACGATCTGCGCACCCACCGTGTAGTACGGGTGCATCGCCGACAGCGGGTCCTGGAAGATCATGGACATCTGCCGGCCGCGCAGCTTGCGGACGTGGTCGTCGTCGGCGCCGATCAGCTCTTCGCCGTCCAGCCAGATCTCACCGCTGATGTCGGGGCGGCTGCGCGCGTGACCGGATCGGTGCAGGCCCATGACGGCCAGCGAGGTGACCGACTTGCCGGAGCCGGACTCGCCCACGATGCCGAGGGTCTTGCCCTTCTCCAACTGGAAGGAGAGCCCGTCGACGGACTTGACGATGCCGTCGTCGGTCGGGAAGTGCACCTTCAGGTTGCGTACGGAGAGGAAGGCCTCGGGCCGTGCGCCGACCTGCTCGGGAACACCGAACGGACCGGCCGGCTGCTTGTCCTGGGTGGGAATGTTGTCGGTCACGTCAGCCTCACACGCGGGTCGACGACCGCGTACAGCAGGTCGACAATCAAGTTGGCCATGACGACGAAGAACGCCGCGATGATGGTGACGCCCATGATGACCGGCAGGTCACCGGAGTTGATGGCATCGACGGCGGCCTTGCCGAGTCCGGGAAGGTTGAAGGTCGACTCGGTCAGCACCGCGCCGCCGAGCAGGGCGCCCACGTCCAGACCGAAGATCGTGATGATCGGAGTCAGGGTGGACCGAAGCGCGTGCTTGCGGATGACCACCTGCTCCTTGAGGCCCTTGGCGCGGGCCGTACGGATGTAGTCCTCGCCCAGGATCTCCAGCATGGTGGCGCGGGTGAGCCGGGCGTAGGTGGCCGCGAAGAGGAAGGCCAGGGTGATCCAGGGCAGGAGCATGCTGTTGAACCAGGCCGCCGGATCGTCGGTGAACGGCGCGTAGTCGCTCGCCTGCAGCCATTCCAGGCTGTAGACGAAGACGGCCGAACAGACCAGCCCGGTGAAGTAGATGGGCAGTGATACACCCGCCAACGCGGTGATCATGGTGGCCCGGTCGAGCAGAGTGCGTCTGCGTAGTGCGGAGATCACGCCGGTGGAGACACCGCCGATCAGCCAGAGCACCGAGGCTCCCGCCGCCAGCGACAGCGTGACGGGCAGGCGCTGTTTCAGGTTTTCCCACACCGGCTGCTCGTTCTTGAACGAGTAACCGAAGCAGGGCGCCGGGCAGTGGGTGATGGTCGCGCCCGTGTCGTAGTCACGGCCGACGACTATGCCCTTGACGAAGAGCCCGTACTGGGTGGTGACGGGCTTGTCGAGGCCCATCTTCTTACGGATGCCCTCGATGGCCGTCTTGTTGGTCTCACGGCCGGCGTAGAGGAGTGCGGGATCACTTCCGGTGATCTTCGGCACCATGAAGAAGATGCCGAAGGTGACCATGGAGACGATCACCAGCATGACGACGACATTGACGAGTCGTCGGAGGAGGTAGACGAGCACTGCAGTCGGCCTGGTCGGCGGGCGGCTGCCGTCCCTTGTGGGAACGACAACCGCCCGCCCGCGGCCTTCACCTGCCCTTCGAACTAGCGCATGCGAGGTGAAGGACCCGCATGTCCAACTGCTACTTGACGACGCCCATGACCGCGAGGTCGAGGCCTCGCGTGGACTCGTTGAAGAAGACGTTGGTCAGCCGCGGGTTGCGGTAGATCAGCGCCTTGTCGAAGTTGATCGGGAGATAGAGGGCCTTCTCCATGATCGCCTTGTTGATCTGGGTGTAGAACGGCGCGGCGGCCTCCGGAGACGCTGCGGCGGCGGCCTGGTCGAAGAGACCATTGACCGTCTTGTCGTTCAGCATCGAGTAGTTGTTGTTGCCGTTCTTCAGGATGAAGGAACCGTCAACCAGCGGCTGCAGGAAGCCCGCACCCGAGTTGTAGTCGGCGCCCCAGCCCATCACGACGATGCCGTAGCCCTTCTTCTTCACGTTGTCGGGAGCACCGATCACGGAGGAAGAGTTCTTGCCGTCGTACTGGTCGATGGAGGCGTCGATGCCGACGGCCTTCAGCGAAGCCTGCAGCGACTCGGCGGTGGCCACCTCGGGCTTGCGGTTGTTGCGGACCGCGATGGTGGTCTTGAAGCCGTTCGGCTTGCCACAGGCCTTCAGGGCCTCACGGGCCTTGTCCAGCTGCGGCTTGCCCTGGGTCAGGCCCCACGGGTCGTAGGACTTGTCCGAGCCCGGGATGCCCGGGGGAATCATGTTGGCGCCGATGTCACCGCTTGTCGGGCCGCCACGGGCGGTCTGCAGCGACTTCGGGTCGGCGGCGTAGATGACCGCCTTGCGGCACTCGATGTTGTCGAACGGCTTGACCGTCTGCGGGAACGCGAAGTACCGGATGTAGCCGGTGAACGGGTTGTCGGCGTTGGCCTTGTACTTCGGCGACTGCAGGATCTTGATCTTGGCGGCCTGCTGGACACCGGTGGCGTCGACCGCGTAGTCGATGTCACCCGAGAGCAGACGCGCGTCCATGTCGTCCGGGTTCGAGGTCACGGTGAAGGTGACCTTGTCCGGCAGACCCTTGCGGATCGGGTCGGTCTTCGGGTCCCAGTTGGGGTTCCGGACGAAGACCGTCTCCTTGCCGGCGGTGAAGGACTGGACCTTGTAAGGACCGGTCGCCACCGGGTGGTTGGTGTACTTCGCACCGTCGTCCTTGGCGGCCGGCACCGGCGCCGAGCTGCCCATGGCCATCAGGTACGAGAAGTCCGAGTTCGGCTTCGCCAGGTTGAAGACGATCGTCCGCTCGTCCGGCGTCTGGACCGACTTCAGACCCAGCTTCTTGGGGTCCTTGTCCTTGTAGGGGCCGGGGTACTTCTGGCCCTGGTCGAGGATGTCGATCAGGTAGGTCGGACCGCCGGAGAGGACGTCCTGCGCGAAGACGCGCTCGATGCCGTACTTGATGTCCATCGAGGTGACCGGCGTGCCGTCGTCGAACTTGACACCGGCCTTCAGCTTGAAGGTGTACGTCTTGCCGCCGTCGCTCAGCGTCGGCAGCGACTCGGCGAGGTCGGGGACCAGCTTGGTGCCGGCCTCACCGGGCTTCGAGTCGTACGCGAGCAGCTGGCGGACGTACAGCCGCTGCATGTTCCAGACGAAGCCGTAGTAGGCACGGGCCGGGTCCAGGAAGTCGACGTCCTGAGGGGACATCAGCTTCAGCGTGCCGCCCTTCTTGTCGGACGCGTTGACGACCTTGCCCTTGGTGGCCGCGTCGTAACCGGCACCCTTGTTCGAGGAGGACTTGTTGTCGCCGCCTCCTCCGCCACAAGCGGTTGCGGTCAGCGCAACCGCGGCCGCGAGGGCCGTGAGGGCAACTGCCTTCCGTGAGCGATTCACTGTCTAGCAACCTCCGTGATGTGGTGTGGCCCGTGGGTACGCAGTTCGCGCCCTACGGTCGATCGAGTGCCAACCGGCTCGCGCCAGAGGCTTTTTGCGTCGGCTCAGCTGCCCTTCGGGTCGAGGGCGTCACGCAGCCCGTCGCCGAAGAGGTTGAATGCCAGAACGGTGATGAAGATCGCGAGTCCGGGGACCACCATGTATGTCGGGTCCGCCTGGTAGGTGTTGATCGCGTCGGAGAGCATCTTGCCCCACGAGGCGGTCGGCGGCTTCACACCCGCGCCGAGGTAGCTGAGCGCGGCCTCGCTGAGGATGTTGGTCGGGATGATCAGCGTCGAGTAGACGAGGATCGGCGCGACCAGGTTGGGCAGCAGCTCCTTGAAGAGGATGTAGCCCCGTCCGGCGCCCAGGCTGCGTGCCGCCTCGACGTACTCCCGCTCACGCAGGGACATCGTCTGTCCCCGGACGATACGGCCGATGTACGGCCAGCCGAAGAAGCCGATCACCACGATCAGCACGCCCATCCGGACGCCCGAACCGGTGAGCCCCCAGAGGGAGTTGGGCACGACGGAGACGAGAGCGATGGTGAACAGCAGCTGCGGGAAGGCGAGCAGCAGGTCCATCAGCCGGCTGATGAGTGCGTCGACCCAGCCGCCGAAGAAGCCTGCCACCGAGCCGAGGACGCTGCCGATGACCACGGAGACCATCGCGGCGAGGAAGGCCACCAGGAGCGAGATGCGCGCGCCGTAGACGATGCGGCTGAACACGTCGCGGCCGTTGGTGGGTTCGACACCCAGCAGGTAGTCCGAACTCATCCCGCCGAAGGAGCCCTTGGGGATGCCGAGGTCGGGGTCGAGCAGATCCTCGTGGAATTCGTTCGGCGGGTGGCCGAGGAGATTCACGATCAGTGGTGCGAACACCGCGATCAGGATCAGCAGGAGCACGACCACACCGCCGGCGAGCGCCACCTTGTCGCGCTTCAGCCGTGTCCAGGCGATACGTCCTGGCGAACGGCCTTCAATGCTCTTGGCCGGGACATCGGCCGTGACGTCGGCGGTCGCTGTCTCGGCCGCGCTGTCGTGCAGTGGTGCCGTCATCGTTGTGGGGACCCCTCTCGGCTCGACCGACTGTGGCCGGCCCGCGCCCGCCGCTGTAGCGGCTCGTTCACATCACAGGTGCAAGTCGCACGTTTGGTGGCGGTGGTACGGAAGTTGCAGGTGGTGCGAGTGGAGCAGTTCAACTGGTCCAACCAGAAGCCGCAGGTCGTACTGGGCGCCCAGCGCTTCTTGTTCCGGGGAGTCTTCAACGCGTCGCGGATCACCCGCCAGCCCTGGGGGGGAATGGATGCGCAACCGTGATGTGACCAGGTACCTTCCGTTATCCGGACGCCGTGATCGTCCCAGCGAACCAAGTCGGCACTCTTCGCCCAGATCGGGCAGGTACCCCAACAGGGTTCATCCCGGCGCTAATTGGCAGGCGCCGAGCCGGTCACCCGTGGACCGGGGGGTAGCCGTAACCAACGGCGGGAGCGGGCGCGACGTGCGCCTCGCGGTCGTAGAACGGGCGGGAGTTGGCGCGGAGCCACATCGCGACCGGGTCGTACTCGTCGGACATCGCGACGGTGGAAAGGGGCAGCCCGTCCGGAACCGCGCCGATCGACTGCTGCATCATCGCGCGCACCGCGTCGACGGAGGTCTGGCTCGTGTCGTAGAGATCGAGACCGATGGCGAGGTACGGCACCCCGAGCGCGGGCTGCACCCAGGCCCGGCGCAGGGAGCGGACCGCGGGGGTGTGATGGGCGTTCCGTGAGAGCAGGGCGTAGAACTGCGGGATCTCGATGGCCGGCTCCGTGAGCCGGAGCGGTCCCGCGGGCATCCGGTCGAGGCCAGTGGCGATACGGCGCAGATCCAGCCACGGGATGCCGACGCCGCCACCGGGGGCGTGCGGGTTGAGCCAGATGCCCCAGCGGTCCGGGAAGAGAGCGCGGGCGATGTCGAGTCCGGTGACCACTTCATGGTCCCGGTTCCAGCCGCTGGCCGAGAGTTCCTGGGCAGAGGTCACACAGGGCGCGTAGCCCAGCCCGTCGACCTCGATGTTCCCGTACTGGGCGTCGGGCGAGCCCGCCCGGCCGTGCCAGAGCAGCATCCAGATCCGGTCGCCGGCGAGCGCCCGGAGCAGTGCCTCGTACGCGTCGTAGCGCCCGGGCGTCACTTGGCGCAGCATGTGCTCGACCTGCCCGGCCGCCGCGGTGCCTGACGCACTCACCCTGGGTCCCGCCCCTCTTCGATCCACTGTGTCGGCCTGCCGCTCCCGGGGCACACGGGTGCGGCTCGGTGGCCGAGGCACTAGCCATCAAACCAGCTTATGCGGCACCCCTGACACCGACTTGACGCCACAGGTCGACGGTGTCGCGCCCGGCAATCCCCGGAGTCGGGGACTCCGCGCTCCAGTGCTCCTCCCGGCAGGCTCAGCCCCGTCGCGCCGCCCGGCACGCCCGCTCGCCGCGTCGGCCTGGGGCCCTGGTAGCGGAACTACCAGGACCTCCGGCTGCCTTGCGGTCGCACGCACCGGACGACGCTCCTCGTGGGGCAGACATTGCCCGTCACGGAACCAGGGCGTGTTTCGAAAAGGGCGTCGTCCGCCCGTAGGGCGGGTCTGGCGGCGTCTGGTGCGTGCGATCGCAAGGCGGAGGGTCGCCCCGAT
>NZ_JBEZKL010000194.1:0-9898 GCF_040704695.1 Streptomyces sp. NPDC048411 | reverse complement strand
GGAGGTCCACCGGCGCCGGGGAAGTGGCGTCAGCCGACCGGCGAGCGGGAGAGGGCCGGGCCGTACGTACGCCGCGCACACAGCGGAAATCTTCGCGGGCCCGCGGCGCGTCCGGTGCGCGCACGATGTGCGCCTCCCGGGGGAATGCATACCGTCGACAACGTCTCGCCGTGGTCTGACTCCGAGTCGCCCTACCGTTCGCCTACGGCCTGTACGAACCGATCCGCTGGGCCACGCGGCTCTTCACCGGCTGACCCGGGCGGACTCGACCCGCACCGCAACCACGACAAAGCCCCGGTCGTCGAGACGACCGGGGCTTGCTGGTGCGCGATACTGGGATTGAACCAGTGACCTCTTCCGTGTCAGGGAAGCGCTCTCCCGCTGAGCTAATCGCGCAGGGTGACCCTGCGTGTACTGCGTGCGCGATACTGGGATTGAACCAGTGACCTCTTCCGTGTCAGGGAAGCGCTCTCCCGCTGAGCTAATCGCGCGGGGTGATCCTTGCGGACCAGTGGACGATACTGGGATTGAACCAGTGACCTCTTCCGTGTCAGGGAAGCGCTCTCCCGCTGAGCTAATCGTCCTTGGAGGTGGAGACGGGATTTGAACCCGTGTAGACGGCTTTGCAGGCCGTTGCCTCGCCTCTCGGCCACTCCACCAGGAGTGCAGGGGTTCGGGAAAAGATCCCCCACTTCGAGCGGACGACGAGATTCGAACTCGCGACCCTCACCTTGGCAAGGTGATGCTCTACCAACTGAGCCACGTCCGCTTGTCGTTTCCGTTTCACTTGCGTGTCCCGGCGACGTGTTGAACTCTAGCGGATTCCTGGGCCAGTACAAAAACGCGTTTGTGCAGCGTGCTGAGGTGCGCTCGCCCCGGCGCAGGTCGCCGCGCACCGTCCTAGACTCACCCACGTGCTCGACCTTGCTCCAATGGCCCGCTTCGGCGGCCTTGTCGCGTCCGATCTGCGGGACGTGACCAGTGACCCCTCAGCCCTCGACTCGTCCGGTTTCTGGGCGGTATGCGCCGATTTCGAGGGCCGTCTCGTCTGTGCCCGCTTCGGGACCGTCCGGACCGAACCGGTGCCCGCACCCGTCCCCGGAGCCTGGCGCGGGCCCGGAGCCGACGACTGGGTCTCGTCCCTGGACCGTGTCGCGTACACCGCGGGCGTACGCCGGATCCGCGAGCACATCGCGGCGGGCGAGGTCTACCAGGCCAACCTCTGCCGGGTGATGACCGCGGAGCTGCCGGACCCGGCCGCCGCCGACGTCGACGCCCTCACCGCGTTGCTCGCGCGCGGCAACCCCGCCCCGTACGCAGGAACGATTCGGCTGCCCGCGCACGGCGTGGAGATCGCCACCGCGTCCCCCGAACTCTTCCTGAGCCGGGACGGACGGACCGTCGAGTCCGGGCCGATCAAGGGCACCGGCCGCACCGAGGCGGACCTGCTGGAGAAGGACCATGCCGAGAACGTGATGATCGTCGACCTGGTCCGCAACGACCTGGGCCGGGTCTGCGCCACCGGATCGGTCACCGTCCCCGACCTCTGTGTGGTGGAGAAGCACCCCGGGCTCGTCCACCTCGTCTCCACCGTGCGCGGCCGCCTTGCCGACGGCGCCGGCTGGCCCGAGCTGCTCGCCGCCGCGTTCCCGCCCGGCTCCGTCACCGGTGCACCCAAATCCAGCGCGCTCCGCATCATCGAGTCCCTGGAGACGGCGCCCCGGGGTCCGTACTGCGGCGGCATCGGCTGGGTCGACGCCGACCGGGCCACCGCCGGCCTCGCCGTCGGCATACGGACTTTCTGGATCGACCGGACCGGAGTGGCCCCGGTCCTCAGGTTCGGCACCGGCGCCGGGATCACCTGGGGCTCCGATCCGGAGCGCGAATGGGACGAGACCGAGCTCAAGGCCGCCCGGCTGCTCGCTGTAGCGTCGGGCGCCACCCAAGAAACTGGAAGGACCGCATGATGTGGATGTGGGTCAACGGCGAACTGCGTGACGCCGCCGACGCCCGGGTGTCCGTGCTCGACCACGGACTGACCGTCGGGGACGGGATCTTCGAGACAGTCAGGACCACCGGGGGCCGCCCCTTCGCCCTCACCCGGCACCTCGACCGGCTGACCCGCTCGGCCCGCGGTCTCGGGTTGCCCGACCCCGACCTCGACGAGGTGCGCCGGGCCTGCGCCGCCGTCATCGAGGCCAACCCGATGGAACTCGGCCGGCTCCGCATCACGTACACCGGCGGCCTCTCCCCGCTCGGCTCCGACCGCGGCAACGACGGGCCGAGCCTGGTCGTGGCGCTCGGGGAGGTCAAGCGCCGCCCCGACACCACCGCCGTGATCACCGTCCCGTGGACCCGGAACGAACGCGGCGCACTGGCCGGGCTCAAGACCACCTCGTACGCGGAGAACGTCGTCGCCCTCGCCCGCGCCCATGAGCAGGGCGCATCCGAGGCGCTCTTCGCCAACACCGTCGGACAGCTCTGCGAAGGCACCGGGTCGAATGTCTTCGTCGTCCTCGACGGACGGCTCCACACCCCGCCGGTCAGCTCCGGCTGCCTCGCCGGGATCACCCGCGCTCTGGCCGTCGAATGGTCCGGGGCGCTGGAGACCGAACTGCCCCTGGACGTCCTGGAGCACGCCGAGGAGATCTTCCTGACCTCCACCCTCCGGGACGTCCAGGCCGTCCACCGGGTCGACGGTCGCGAGCTGCCCGGCGGACCCGGGCCGGTGACGGCCAAGGCCATGCGGGTCTTCGAGGAGCGCGCCGCGAACGACCTCGACCCGTGAGCCGGTCCCATGACCCGGCGCGGGCCGTAGAACGGTCCCGAGCCGCGGACACCGTTCCGGACCGTGGAACGGAACAGGTCCGCAAAACCGGGTGACGGGTGGCGGCGCAGCGGATAGAACACCCGTGATGACCACGACCCTCCGGCCGACCGGGCCGATCCAGCAAGGCGCCGACGGCGCGAGGAAGCGCGCGTACGACGTGTGCGACAACGGGCGGCCCGTCGGGGCCGTCGAGATCGGTACCGAGCCCGGGTCCGGAGGGACGACAGGGATCATCCGCGGCCTGGGGATCGACGAACCGAACCGCAGGCGCGGCCGCGGCACCATCGCCGGGCTCGCCGCCGAGGAAGTGCTGCGCGGCTGGGGCTGTTCCCGGCTGACCGTGGAGGTCGAGCCGGACAACACGGCCGGACTGCGCCTGGCTGCTGCGCTCGGCTACACCGAGCGCAGCAGGAACATGGTCAAGGACCTGCCGCGGACCCCGCCCGTTCTGCCGGACGGGGTCACCGGGCGTCCGATGACCGAGGACGAGTTCGCGCAGTGGGAGAGCGCGGCCATCGCCGGCTACGCGGAAACCTTTGTCGCGCGCGGCGTTCCGGCGGACGAGGCTCTGCGCAGAGCCGAGACCTCTCACCGGACACATCTGCCGGACGGTCTCGCCACGGAGGCCGCGTACATTCATGTCCTCGTCGATGGCGCCGGCCGGACCGTGGGGCATGTCTGGGTGGCGCGGTTCGAAATGCACCCGGGGATGGTGGTCGGGTACGTCTTCGACGTCGAGGTGCTCGAAGAGTTCCGCGGCCGGGGGTACGGTCGCGCGCTGATGCTGGAGGCCGAACGCATCGCCCTGGCCGCCGGCCACGAACGGATGGGGCTGCACGTCCTCTCGGACAACACCCCGGCGGTCCGGCTGTACGAGTCGCTCGGCTATGAAACGACTCGGCACAACCTCGTCAAGCCGTTGTGACGGGCGGAGGGACGAGCCGGGTACGCCGCGGTCAGCACTGCTCCGCGAGGAGCCGGTCGGCGATCTCCTCGATCCGCTCGCGCAGCCCGTCCTGACTCCTGCCGCCGTCCAGCCGCTCGCCGCCGATCACATAGGTGGGGGTGCCGGTCACACCGATGGCCTTCCCCTCCGCCTGGTCGGCGTCGACGATCAGCATGTGCCGGCCGTCGATCAGAGCGGTGTCGAACTCCTCCGCATCCAGGCCGAGTTCACGCGCCACCTCGATCAGAAGCGGCTCACCGGTGCGGCCGAGCTCCTCGGTCCTGGCGAGCACGGCCTCGATGTACGGCCAGTCCTTGCCCTGCTCCGCAGCCTCCTCGGCGGCCTGGGCCGCGGCGTACGCGTGCTTGTGTTTCTCCAGCGGGAAATGCCGCAGGCGCACCTCGAGGCGGTCGCCGTACCGGGCCCGCAGGGCGTGCACATCGGTGAGGGCCCGGTGGCAGTCGGGGCACTGGAGCTCGCACCAGACGTCGAGGACGACCGGGGTTGCAGGGGTGGATTCGTTCATGTAACCAGTCTCCCAGGGCCCACGCGCGCATCTCAATCGGCACCGGCACGGGACCCGCGCACCGCAGGCCCGGTTCGGCTCGCCATCGTTCGGATCGGCACCTGGGGAGGATCCCGGCCCTGAAATGTCCCTGATGTGGTCGGGGATCATGGCCGCCGTCCCGGTGGGCGGTGCAGGATGGAAGGGACGTTTCCCCGTTGCGCCTGGAGGCCCCGATGCTTGCCGAGACCATTTGCTCCGCGGTGTCCGCGGCGGGCTTGGGCATTGCCGCCGTGACCGCCTACCGGAAGCGTTTCCTCACTGCGACCCGGATTGCCGCCTACTCGCTGGTCCCGATCGGGCTGGTGCTGACCGGTGTCGTCGAGTGGGTCTCCAATATCGCCTTCAAGCCGAGCGTCTGGTTCGGCTTCGGGGTGCTTGGGGTGGCCTGGCTGCTTTTCATGATCACGCGTGCGGTCGAACGCCGCGGCGTCGGCACCCGCAAGGAACGCAGGGCTGCCGCGCGGGCGGCGCGGTCCGATGCCGTCGCGCCCGCGGCGTCGGCACCGTCCCTGCGGGCCGGCGCACCGGCGGTCCAGCCACGGGAGAAGGCGAAGCCCGCACAGCGGGCCGCTGCCCCGGGCGATGACTTCAGTGACATCGAGGCCATCCTGAAGAAGCACGGAATCTGAAACCGGACCATCGGCAGCCATCGGCTATGAATCGATTCATGTCTCTTTCTTGACGCTGTACCGGGATGGGGCTAGCGTCCCGATCGGATTGAAACAATTCAGTCCACGGTGGGTGATCCGTGGCGGGTGCCCCGCGCCGCGCCCCGGCACACGAGGATGTTCGGCCCGGGACCACGGAGTGCCTCGCAGCGCCGTCCGTACGAATGGGCGACGGCCGCGGACGGTGCGGCCGGCGGCACCAGTAGGGCAGATCAAGTGGCACGTGTGGCAGGGATCAAGGATGTGGCCCGGCAGGCCGGAGTCTCCGTGGGCACCGTGTCCAATGTGATCAACCGGCCCGAAGCGGTGCTGCCACAGACCCGTGCCCGGGTCCTGGCCGCCATCGAGGAGCTCGGTTACGTGCGCAGCGAGTCCGCGCGCCAGCTCAGGGCGGGACGCAGCCGGATCATGGCGCTGCTGGTCCTCGACATGGGCAACCCGTTCTTCGTCGACGTGGCCCGCGGTGCCGAGCGTGCCGCCCGTGAGGCGGGCCTCGGGGTGATGGTCTGCAACAGTGGTCAGAGCCCGGCGGAGGAGTCCGAGTATCTGGGGCTCTTCGCCGAGCAGCGGGTGTGCGGTGTGCTGGTCACCCCGGCCGACGCGACCGGCCGCAATCTGGAGGCGTTCAGCCGCCATCACATCCCCTTCGTGCTGGTGGACCGGGTGGCGTCCTCGCCGGGGCACTGCGCGGTCTTCGTCGACGACGTCCGCGGCGGTTCCCTTGCCGTCGGCCACCTCCTCTCGGCCGGGCACCGCTCGGTCGCGTACGTCAGCGGGCCCGGCGACCTCCACCAGGTCAGGGACCGCCGTGAAGGCGCCCTGTCGGCTCTCGACCGGGCCGGCCTGGGGCCCGAAGCGCTCGTCGAGATCCCCTCCGGCCGGCTGGACGTGACCGCGGGCCGCGACGCCGGGGCCCGGCTGCTCGGACTCGTGCCGCGGCCGACCGCGGTGTTCTGTGCCAACGACCTGCTCGCCCTCGGCGTGCTGCAGTCGCTGTACGCGGCGGGAGTCCGGGTGCCGCAGGACATCGCCATCGTCGGCTACGACGACATCGAATTCGCCGCCGCCGCTGCCGTACCGCTCACCTCGGTCCGCCGGCCGGCCGCCGTGATGGGCCGGATGGCCACGGAACTCCTGCTGCAGGAGGCGGACGACGAGAACGGCACGCACGAGCACCGCAGCGTGGTGCTGCAGCCGGAGCTCGTCGTGCGTGCCTCCAGCGCGACGCCGCACTGACGGCCTCCCCCGCGATAGGGAGTGGGCTCCCCATCGCGGGGGAGGCCGTAAGCCACCCGGCGCTGCTCCGCCACACGTTTCCTTCCGTACCTTCCTTGCCGCATGTCCGAAACGGAGACCCTGTGACCCTGTTCGATCTGCCGCTGCACCAGCTTCGCGACTATCGCCCGGAGTCCGGTGAATCCGCCGACTTCGACGCCTTCTGGAAGCGCACCCTCGACGAGTCGGCCGCATACCCGCTCGAACCCGAATTCCAGTCGTACGACGCCGCGTTGAGCGCAGTCGAGGTATACGACGTGACCTTCTCCGGCTGGGGTGGACACCGCATACGCGCCTGGCTGAACGTTCCTTCGGGCGCCGAGGGCCCCCTTCCGTGTGTCGTCCATTACCTCGGTTACGGTGGCGGCCGAGGGCTGCCGCACGACCACCTCGTCTGGCCCGCGGCCGGCTGGGCCACCCTGCTCGTCGACACCCGCGGCCAGGGCGCCGTCAACAGTCACTCGGCGGGTTCCACCCCCGATCCCCACGGTGGCGCCAACCCGCAGTCGCCCGGCTTCATGACCCGCGGCATCCTCGACCCCGACGAGTACTACTACCGCAGGGTCTTCACCGACGCGGTCCGCGCTGTCGAGGTGGCCCGCGCCCACCCGTCCGTCGACCCCGACCGGATCGTCGTGCACGGCGGCAGCCAGGGCGGCGGCATCGCCCAGGCGGTGGCGGGGCTCAGCCCGAATGTGAAGGCGGCGCTGATCGACGTACCGTTCCTGACCCACTTCCGGCGGGCCGTCGAGATCACTGACGAGGACCCCTACCAGGAGATCGTCCGCTTCCTCTCCACCCAACACGGCGTGGCCGACCGGGTGTTCCGTACGCTCTCGTACTTCGACGGGATCAGCTTCGCCGCCCGGGCCACCGTCCCGGCGCTCTACTCAGTGGCGCTGATGGATTTGATCTGCCCGCCGTCCACGGTCTTCGCCGCGTACAACCACTGGGCGGGACCGAAGGAGATCGAGGTCTACCCGTGGAACGGTCACGAGGGCGGCTCTTCGGTCCACCGGGCCGCCCAGTTGCGGATGCTGCGCGATCTCGGCTGATCCGGCCGGGGCGGGGGAGGCGCGGGAGAACCGGCCGTGAGCCCGAATATGTGACAGCGGACCGGACGCCGGAGCGAATCCATCCGGGCCCGACGGGGGTGAACTCCCGTCACAAAGAGGCGTGTTGATCGCCAACAAGGTCCGGTCTGCGTCATGATCGTCCCGAGATGGTGGACACCTCCCCGGGCGATGCCCCCGCACCCCCTGCCGAAGAGCCGCGTGGCTGCCTCTTCGCGCTGTCCCAGCCCCCTTTGATGATCTTCCTCACGGTGGTTGGCGGTCTGCTGCTGATGGCCGCGTTGCACGATCTCTTCCTGCTGTGAGCGGGTGATGAAACGGGCGGCGAGCGGTCAGCCGGACGCTTCCTTGCGGCGTGCCCGGTACGCGGCGACATGCAGCCGGTTACCGCAGGTGCGGCTGGAGCAGTACCTGCGGGAGCGGTTGCGGGACAGGTCCACGAACGCGTCCCGGCAGTCGGGTGCCTCGCAGCGCCGCAGTCGTTCCTGTTCGCCCGCGACCACGATGAAGGCGAGCGCCATGCCGCAGTCGGCCGCGAGGTGGTCGGCGATCGATGCATCCGGCGCGAAGTAGTGCACATGCCACTCGTAGCCGTCGTGGTTGCTCAGCTGCGGCGTAGTGCCCGCCGAGGCCACGAGGCTGTTGACGAGACCGGCGGCGGTCTCGGCGTCCGGTGCCGCGAAGATCTCGGCGAACCGTCTCCGTACGTCGTGTACGGCCCGAAGATCCTTCTCGCCGAGTTCGGCCACGCCGCTGATGCGGTGGCGCCGGGCGAATCGGTAAAGCGCTTCGATGTCGGCGAGACCGTCGCTCGGTCCGCCCTCCGGCTGATCTGCCGCCGGTGCGGTGTTCACCAGCTCGACCACGATGTCGAGGGCGATCCGGGTGTCGTGGGGGATCAGCACGCTTTCGCTCCCTGGCCTCCTGCGGGCGGGCGCCCGCCGATGCCGGCTGACTCTACTGGCTCGGCGAGGACGCCCAGTGGCCCGAGAGGGCCCCTGGGGTCGACGAGGAGCGCATACCAGCCGACCAGGGGCTGACAGGGGCGCTCGGGGGCACTGAGGGCGCACAGGGCCCGCCCAGTGCGTACGGGAGGGCCGGGGCGTGCGCCCCTCATGCCCCCGGGGGACGTGCGCCCCTCATGCCCCCCGGGGGGGCACACGTGCCGACGCCGTCACCACAGTGGATTCCGTGATGACGGCGCTGGTGTCTGCCCTATGTGGTTGTCCGCGCGGCGCCGTCGCCCCGAGTCGGACGGCGCCGTGCAGCTCTCGGCCTGGCTCAGCTCTCGGCCAGGATGTGTGAGAGCTCCGTATCGAGGTCGAAGTGACGATGCTCGGTGCCGGGTGGAACCGCGGCGTCGGTCCGCTTCAGGAACGACTCCAGGGCCCTGGCCGGGGCCTCGAGCAGGGCTTCGCCCTCTGGGGAGCTCAGCGCGATGCAGACGACGCCCTGGCCGTGACTACGGGATGGCCAGACGCGGACGTCTCCGGTGCCGGTGGGCCTGTGCAGCCCCTCGGCAAGGAGGTCGCGGGCGAATACCCATTCGACCGTCTCCTCCGCTCCGGTGTGGAAGGTGGCGTGCACGGCATACGGATCGGCCGTGTCATACCGCAGGCCCGCGGGTACAGGCAGTGATGACTCGCTCGACACAACGAGGCGCAGGTGCAGCTCGCAGCTGACCGTGGTGTTCATAAGCGCCAGGGCCTTTCGCTCAGTGTGCGCTCGGGGATTCGCACGTCGGCGAAATCGACATGCCACCTACGGTGGCGTTGTAAACCCCTCTGACCCTTTTGTGGCGCTTCGGGTCGCTCACGCGGCGGTGTGTAACTTTGGGTTATGCGGCCATTCCGGTGACAAAGGCCGTTCCGATAGGTTGGGCCCATGAATGCGGAGAGTGACGCGCGGGACGAGATCGACGGAGCGGCGGCCCCGGCGCCCGCCGCGGGGGGCGTGACGGGGAAAGTGGCGCCGGACGTCGCCGAGGGTGTGGTCAAGGAGGAGCGGGCGTTCGGCTCCCGGGCGCCCGGGTTCGTCAAGGCGTCCAGGGCCCTGCATGTGAGCTGGCAGGTCGGCGTCTTCGTGATCGGTCTCGCCGTGGTCGTGGGGGGCATCATCATGCTGCCCCTGCCCGGGCCCGGCTGGCTGGTGATCTTCGGTGGCATGGCGATCTGGGCGACCGAGTTCGTCTGGGCGCAGTTGGTGCTGCACTGGACGCGCCGGAAGGTCACCGAGGCCGCCCAGAGGGCGCTCGATCCGAAGGTTCGGCGGCGGAACATCATCCTCACCGTGATCGGACTCGTGATCATCGCCGTGCTGGTCGGGATCTATGTCTGGAAGTTCGGAATCACGATGCCGTGGAAGATCCACGAGTGACCCCGGGGTGGTCGGAGAACGCCGCTGACATGGGGTAATGTTTGCGGTGTGCCCGGGCGATTAGCTCAGTGGGAGAGCGCTTCGTTCACACCGAAGAGGTCACTGGTTCGAAACCAGTATCGCCCACCGGGACAGAGGGCCCGTGAGACTGCTGAGTCTCAC